>CAYQTZ010000518.1:0-2020 GCA_964420565.1 uncultured Hyphomicrobiales bacterium | reverse complement strand
ATTAAACTTCTTACTAACAATGGTTTCTATATGCTTAGAGAAGGAGGCAACCACTCAATTTATACTAATGGTAAAAAATAATACCTTTAAAAAGGCATAATAATTTTGACAGAATTACTGCAAATGAGATATTAAAACAAGCGGGATTGGGTAAGAGATTCTGATCTCTTCTGTTCAATTAATCCTTTGAATTCGGTAAAAAAAGCAATAGTTGGGAGTAAAGTATAACGCATTACGAATTGCTGGTTTAAGAATTAATGAATCTACAAACAGATCGCAGCTACGATGCAAATTTGTTCTTTTAAATATTACTGCTTAACTTTCGCTTTTTCAATTTTTTATTATTTATTAAACTATCGGAATATACTAAATGATTTTATTTATTTCAAGAACTTTTTATTGTAGAAAAATCATTTTATTTATTAATAGTATTCTTATAAGCCATAAATACATATATTATTAGTTATTAATAATAATAAATTATCTAATTATTTCCTATTTCCAATTCAAATCCATTGCAAAATCTTAGAAATTGAAATGAGGTAAATAATCCTTATTTACCATAGCATATTTTCAAGCTTGAAATCATAATAGAATAATTCAATAGAATAAACATTATCACGATCTCAACAAAAATTATTATATTTGCGTTTTATCTTTAATGTTTAAATAATAATTCTATAGGATGGTTATGATCTATCTTAATAATGCTGCAACAAGTTTTCCAAAACCACAAAACGTAATTGATGCTGTTAATGAATATATGTACGCTCCCCCTTTTCACTCCTCCAGAGCTGGTTTCGAAAGACAAAAAGATGATATATGCTATTATGCCCGCGAGAATTTGGCAAAGCTATTAAACGTAAAAGAGCCGCTGAATATAATTTTCACTTCTGGAAGCACTGAATCTTTGAATCTTGCTATTTACGGCATTCCTTTCGAGGGGAAACATTTTGTTACTACTGGTATGGAGCACAACTCCACACTACGACCCTTGAAAACATTAGAATTAGAAGGTAAGATCACTTTAACGATTGTCCCCTGCGACGAACATGCTTACGTTGAGCCGCAAGCTATCGCCGACGCTATACAGGATGACACAGTTGCCGTGGTTGTTAATCACTCATCAAACGTAACTGGTTCGGTTCTCGATCTGAAAGCTATTTCAAAACTTGTTCACAACAAAGATTGCTATTTCATCGTTGATGGTTCGCAGTCCACAGGTAACATCCCTATAGACTTAGATGATTGGGACATTGACCTTTTTGCTTTTACCGGGCATAAGTCATTATATGGATTACAAGGGGTGGGTGGACTTTATATTAAACCTGGTATAGAGCTTAGGCCTTTAATCGTAGGTGGCACTGGCACGAAAAGCGAAGTGCTAACACAGCCCGAAGGTATGCCGATATATTATGAAGCAGGCACTCCGAATATGCCGGGTATAATATCTTTAGCCGCAGGCACAGATTTTATTTTTAAAGAAGGTCTGGAAAATATCAAAGCGCACAAAGTTAAATTAGTCAAAAAAATGATGAACGAGCTAAGAGATTATCCCGGTATTAGAATATTCAACACCGAAACAAGAAATAGCTTATCTAATTTTTGTTTTACTGTAGAAGAAATGGTGCCCGAGGAAGTTGGCTATATCTTAGATAGCTCATATGACATTATAGTACGCACCGGATTGCATTGCGCCCCGCTGATACTCGAACCCTTGGGGGTGCATCCATGGGGAACTATTCGCACCAGCCCCTCTTATTTTACAAAAGAAGAAGAAGTAGATATTTTTATAGCAGCAACTAAAGAAATTGCTGATATGGGACAGAAGAAAAAAAACAATAAGAAATAGTATATATACAATAAATAATATATATTTTTTCATAAACACCCCTTTTTTTTGGGGTTGGATGAATTACGAATTAAGAATGAATCGGTTATATTTAATGGAAACACCCCTCAATCCCCTCTTACCAAGCGGGGAAGTTAAGATAAAAGTCCTCCTCTCGTCGTAGATCCC
>CAYQTZ010000517.1:0-2027 GCA_964420565.1 uncultured Hyphomicrobiales bacterium | reverse complement strand
CAGGTGCGGCGTTGAACTCCGGATACAATCTTTAGCGTTTATAACGCAGGAATGAACTGGAAGCGTTCAGGGAAGTTTGCGATAAATAGTGCCTGAACGAAAACCCGGCCATTAAGGCCCTCCCGCCAGGCCAAAATCAGGTTGCAAAATATTGGCAAGCGTATCCAAGGCGTCCACTCGGCAAAATCTAGAAGAATTTGGTGCGATTTTGTAATTTTTCGTCACTTTCGGAAACAGCTCTCCCGTGAAAAAATAATTCTAATATTTTCGGTTACTTTTAAGCTGCTCGTCGCTTCCGCTGAAACTTCTTGAGTTCTTTCTTTCGCATGACGGCGCCGAGCTTTTGAATATTACGCGCCAATACAGCCAAGCCAACATAACGTTTAAATCCGATGATCCCATGATCTGGACATCTATCTAGACCATGATTTTCAAGCGCGTTTATCGCAGACTCAACGGCAGCATGTTGTTTCCTGGATTCAATAAACTCATCACTGTATTCTATTCTCTTATCGTTTTCCGAAAGCTTTCCCTTTTTGGGAAGAACAACGAATTCCAACATATCACTAAGATCGGTTCGGTTTTTTGGACTGTAGAATCCCTTATCAAAGCTGCATACCGAAAGGCCTGGAAATTTCCGTTTGGCTTCTGCAACCATTGATACAGCTATATCAATATCTTTTTGTTGCTCCATAACATGGTGGTGCAAAATAAATCCATGTTGATCTTCAAGTACACAAACACCTAAACCAAGTTCCTGTCCAACACCTGCTTTGCCCTTGTTAATCCATTCAGTATGTTCTTCAAATATTGAAAATACTTTTTCATTATGTGGAATTGTTTCGTCATTTATGACACGTCGCCGAATTTGATCGATCTGGCGTTCTGCATGCGATATGAAATTTTCTATGAGCATGGCACTGGCAACTTGAACGATTCCCATACCATCTATAATTTCAAGGCTTTTCTTAGCTCGGTTTACATAAATTTCAATCATATCAATAAATTGTCTATGTGCCTCAACAATTTGCTGTTTTCTTTCAGCCTTTTTGGTTTCATTTCTTGAAGTTGAATGTTTCATCCTATTTATTGAATTGAACTGCTTTTTTATCTTTTTAAATATATGTCTATATTGTCGCCACTCAGAAATTCCTAAATCGTCAAAAAGTTTTCCAATCAAAAATAAAACTTTGCGTATTGCATCTAGAAGAAGATTAATATCAGTTGGAAAATGAACATCCGTTTCGACAACAAATGAATCACAACGAGCTTTAAGTTTTTTGCTCTCTTCTTTTTGAATTTCCCGATGACCTAATTTAACAACAATCTGGTTTATTTCATCGAGAATTTCCGGAGTAAATAGTTTAACATTATCCTTGATTGTTTGAAGCTTATATTCTTTTTCGAAGTCAATTCCAGTATGACCTAAAAACTCTCTTAATTTTTTATGATTATTCGCAAAATCTTGAAGCTTGTCATAGTCCCAGTTGCAATTTAGTCGCAATGTTCCCAAAATAAATATTTCCCAAAGGTCCATGCCTTTTCTGCCGTTATTCGGATCAATTGCTGGAGGAATCATCTTCTGGATAATGGAAAATAATTTTTCTCGTGCTTCGTCATTTGCATAAAGAGTTTGTATGCCCAACAGCAGTTGAGGAACTTCGTCGCGACAGTCGAGATCAATTTTGATGCTGGGGATATCGCTTTGGCCGATTTTCAGTTGCTTTTCAATCGCTTTTCTCATATGGTGCCACCATGAAGATTTTCAGGGGTTTACTCATTTATGCCGATTCTGATAAATCGGAGTAGCCATTTTTTTTGTTTTATTATCAATAGTTACATTACATAAGTGAGTACTAAATGCAAGCATTACTTGCATTTCCTCTGAAAATCTTCTACCCCTTAAAAAGCTCAATGCGCCCGTTTTCGCTCGATATTTTGGTTTTCGTTCAGGCACTAACTATACTGCCAACACACCCTATTTACAGCGCAAGACACCCCGCCCCGCTTTATCGCAAGGCCGACAC
>CAYQTZ010000516.1:0-2038 GCA_964420565.1 uncultured Hyphomicrobiales bacterium | reverse complement strand
ATAATTTGGACATTTTCAAGATATTGCTACCAGAGCAGGCAAAACCCGAAGCCGTGATTTTTATTTCAGGTAAAGTTATGAACTCAAAAACAAACGATCCTATAGAAGCAACAGTTTATTACGAAAAGCTTCCCTCTGGTGAGCAAGCTGGAACTGCCCGCTCAAATCCAACATCTGGGATTTATAAGATATCACTACCCGGTGGCTTTCTTTATGGTTTCAGAGCTGAAGTCCCTGGTTTCATTTCTGTAAATGATAATATAGATGCTACTGAGGTTAAACACTATCAGGAAATAAAAAGAAACCTTGAACTCGTCCCAATCGAAAAAGGCGAAACTGTTAGATTGAATAATATCTTTTTTGATTATAATGAATATGAACTCAAGGAAGGTTCTTTTCCTGAATTGGATAGAGTCGTCATGCTAATGAATGAAAATCCGAAAATGAAAATTAAGATAACAGGGCATACAGACAGCATAGGAGGCACTTGGTATAATCTGGATTTATCTAACAAAAGAGCAAAATCCGTCATGGATTATCTTATATCTAAAGGAGTTCCAACAAAAAGAATTTCTTATAAAGGATACGGAAGATCAAAACCAATAGCTGATAATGATACCGAAGAAGGCAGGCAGAGAAACCGGCGGGTAGAATTTATAATTGAAGAGAAATGATCTCACTATATACCATTATTAATAGCAATTTATATGAAAAATTTTGAAATACTCGAACACACTGCAGACATTAAGATAAAAGCCAGAGCAAGCACTAAGGAAGAGCTATTTGAAGTTGTAACTGAAGCACTTTGCGAGATAATGTATCCCGGTTTCAAGAAATCTCAGCCAGCGGAATTTACTGAAAAGCATAACTTTAATATTGAATCTGTTGATAGCTCTGCTCTCTTGATAGAGCTTCTCTCAGAGCAATTGTCTTTAATGCATACATATAATATATTATTACCCAAAGTAGAAATAGCACTATTAGAAGAAGATAAAATAGCCGGTCATTTTTATGGATATGAAATCGAGTCATTTCACGAAGATGTAAAGGCAGTAACTTATCACGAAGCTGAATTGAAAGTGAATCAGGAAAAACAGTATGAAATTATAATACTTTTAGATATTTAGTGTATAGTTATTGTTGCTGTCCAAGCAAACTTTACTGATCAAAAAGCCGTTCCTGCCTATCGAAGAGCTTTTTGAGGAAACTTTTTCTGTGTATAGGGCATAATCCGAATTTATCTATTCGCTCGAAATGCTGTTTTGTGGCATATCCTTTGTGCTTGGCGAAGCCATATTCCGGATACTCTTTATCAGCAACATCTATCATCCAGTTATCTCGCATAACTTTTGCTATAATAGATGCAGCAGCGATGGATATTGACTTAGCATCACCCTTGACAATTGTTTTGAATGGAATGCCAAATGGCAGGAAATAATTGCCGTCAACTAAAAGAAAATCAGGTTTCGTAGTTAGTTTCAGGGCAGCGTTTTTCATAGCGAGTTGAGTTGCCTGCAAAATGTTTATCTTGTCAATAATTTGGTTATCAATCATTTCATAGGCAAATATAGCCTCGTTTTTCAATATATCGAATATCAAAAGATGATCTTTATGTGTTAATTTTTTTGAATCTTTAATGCCGTGAATATTCTCATAGTTCTTTGGCAGTATAATGGCGGCGGCAGCCACAGGACCGGCAAGCGGACCTCTGCCTGCTTCGTCTATTCCAGCAACTGCTTTCCTTTCGAGCCAGAAAGGACTTTCAAGGTCGTTATTGGGAAGTAATATTGCTTTCGATATTTTCATTAATCAATAAGTTTCAAAAATTCATTCCTTAGATTCAAATCATTAGCCAGGTAGCCTCGCATCACAGAAGTAACCATAATGGCTTTATCTTCCGAACCGCGTACACCCCGCGCTATCATACAGTAATGCTTAGCTTTGATCACTACTCCCAATGCCTTTGGCTTGATCATCTCTTCGATATAGTCTGCTATTTGCTCGCCAAGCTCTTCCTGTATCTGCCCTCGGCGTGAGA
>CAYQTZ010000515.1:0-2057 GCA_964420565.1 uncultured Hyphomicrobiales bacterium | reverse complement strand
TTCCCCTCTTGGTAAGAGGGGATCGAGGGGTGTTTGTGAAAAAATATAACCGATTTAAATCGTAATTCGTAATTTTTAGCTCTTAATTTATCCAACACACCCCAACCCTATCTTGAAAGAGGGGGATTCAATCTTATTCCCCTTTATGTTAAGAGGTTAGAGGGTGTTTGTGTAGTATAAATCGCATTAAATGCGAAACTATTGTTTTATTGGAGTCAGTAGTTCTGTGATCTTATCAACAATTCTGATAATAGTCAATTGGTGAAAAATATTAGCCAATGTATATTAATATCCACCATTTTTTGTTGCAAACTCACTTTTCAATTATTATATTGCTCTTGTGGGCAAATAAATTATATGGGTTGATCTCTGTTAGCGACATAATCTCTAAAGGTATGTATATTAGTCTATTACGTCATATATTCCCGCATCAAAACTTTTACTTATTATTAAATAATATTATTTGTAGTAAATTATTCTCAAATAAATATGATTAATAGTAACCAGCAAATAAAATGGCACATTCCTTGTATAATAATATTTCAAAAGGAAAGAAAAAATGAGTAAAACATTAAAAAGTGATTTTGATAGAGCTTATAGTGCTGATAAATCAAAGAAGCAAATATCACTGAGCAAACAGGATTTTGAAAAGCTCGTGCTGATAGCTCTTAGAGAAAATGATGATATTAGCCAAAACGATAAAATTATGGAAGAGTTAAAAAAATTAGATTACGTTAGTGAATTTCCCGAAGACATGTACGGTGCAGTAGCTGAAATATTAGCTTTTATTTTCAGTATGGATGCCAAAAAGAAGAAGGAAGCTCAAAACGCAGGAGAAAACAATGCTTAAAGAACTATATACTGCGGCAATGGGAATGGCTCCCCAGCAAACCAGATTAGAAGTAATAGCCAATAATATGGCTAATGCAAACACTACTGGTTTCAAGCGGGAATCTGTTTTCGAAAGGAATTTGATCGATGCCCGTGCTAACTTTTATAACGTGCCGGGCGATGCCGAACAGGACGACCCGCCGATTGGTTCTTATATCGATTATGCTCAGGGGGCATTCCAGAAAACGGATAATCCTTTGGATGTAGCAATCGAAGACATTAAGCATTTCTTCGTGCTTCAGGACGAAGCAGGCAAAGAATATCTGACACGCTCGGGACAGTTTAAAATTTCAACGGATGGGACATTAACTGCCATGGATGGCAAATTTTTAATGGGTGATGGCGGTCCGCTCAACGTAATGCGTGAGTTCGCTGTCGACCCCCTATCCCTGAATGATTCCACAGGCACAAATGTAAAGATAAGCGACCGTGGTGAAGTTTTTCTAAACGAGCATTCTATTGGGCATATACAGCTTGCTGAAGTGGAAAATCTGGCTTCATTAGAAAAGATATCTAATCAGTCATTTATTATCACGGATGATTCGCCCATACATTTAATTAATCCTGAGGAAGTTTCTGTGAAGCAGGGTTGGTTAGAAAATTCTAATGTTGACATAGTAAAAGAGATGGTTCAGATGATAGAGCTGCAAAGGATGTTTGAGCTCGGAAGCAAAGTCATACATACCAACGATGGCACTTTGGACAATAGTATAAGGATTGGACGGTATTTTTAAGATTTTTTTGAAAATTAGATATTTCTCTTTATCCATCTTGCCCCGACAGGTCAGGAACTATGGGAAAGGAAAGCATAGATATTGAGGAAAGCTCCCTGCCTTATTTAGGACGGGATGAAAAAGATTTAAATTACTTCATTTAAGAGGATTTATAAATGAATAAAACGCTAAGGACAGCGGCTACAGGGCTAACAGCTCAATCCAGATATGTAGAGATCATAGCTAATAACTTAGCTAATGTAAATACTACTGGTTTTAAGAAAGTTAGACCTGAGTTCCAGGATCTATTATATGAAACCCTGAAACCTGCTGGTGGTATAACACGTTCTAATGTAGAACCACAGAACGAAGTGCAGATTGGTTCGGGTGTTGACCTGACAGCAACGCGGAAAGTATTATCTCAGGGCGATATAGAACAGACAGATAACCAAC
>CAYQTZ010000514.1:0-2064 GCA_964420565.1 uncultured Hyphomicrobiales bacterium | reverse complement strand
TCCATTACTCTGTCATTGACGAAAAAGACTTGTCCCCCGCGGTCCACTTCTTTTTGAATGGCATCTACTATTCTCTCGCTTTTCCATTCATTGATTTCGGTGATAATGGGTATTCTATTTCTTGGTGGTGTTTCTATAACGCTAAGGTCTCTTGCTCCCATTAGCGAGAAATTCAGAGTGCGTGGAATAGGTGTTGCTGTCAGAGTTAAGGTATCCACGTTAGCCCTTAGCTTGCGAAGTTTTTCTTTTGCACTGACACCAAATCGCTGTTCTTCATCAATGATTAGCAGTCCAAGATCTCTAAATTTAATATCTTTGCTTAATAATCTGTGAGTGCCGATCAGAATATCTAATTTGCCATTTTCAATTTTTTCAAGTATTTCCTTTTGTTGTTTTGCAGAGCGAAATCTCGAGATAGCATCCACCATAACAGGAAAACGATTGAATCTGTCAATGAAGGTCATATAATGCTGCTGTGCAAGTATTGTAGTAGGCACAAGAACAGCTACCTGCCTGCCAGATTGCACCGCCTTGAATGCAGCCCTTATTGCAATTTCAGTTTTACCAAAACCTACATCGCCGCAAACTAAGCGGTCCATAGGTGTTTTATCCATCATGTCGTTTTTGACTTCTCTCGTAGTTTTTTCCTGATCAGGAGTATCTTCATAAATAAATGATGCCTCAAATTCTTTTTGCCAGACATCATCAGAAGGATACTCAATTCCCGGTTGGGCTTTGCGTTGAGCGTAAAGTTTAATCAGGTCGCGAGCAATATCTTTCAGCTTTTTCTTGGCACGCGATTTCTTGCGTAACCATTCAGTAGAGCCAAGTTTAGTAAGTTTGGGTACTACACCTTCCTGAGCAGAGTATTTTTGAATTTTGTGAATATAATTCAAATGAACATAGAGAAGGTCATCGCCGGCAAATCTAATCCGCATACAATCCTGTAAAGTGCCGCCGATTTTCGTTGTTTCAAACCCGTCGAATTTGCCCACACCTTTATCGCTGTGCACTACGTAATCCCCTACTTTTAGCTGCTTAACTTCGCGAAGAGTAATGCCTCCTGAATATTTTTTGCCGCGACGTTTTTCCTGCACTTTTTGTCTGCCGAAAAGTTCGTGTTCTGTAAAGCAGGCAAGACCTTCATTATCCACAATGAACCCTTTGGCAAAAGAATCTTCGAGCCAGGTGATGGAATTCATCGTTTCTTTTGCAGTTGCCAGTGGAATTTCCGAGTAAATGTCCTCGGCATTATCGAGAGATGATTCAATTATTTCACGAAAGCGTTTTAAGTGAATTTTGCTGTCTGCAGATAAAAGAATTTTACTTTTGATGGCAGCAAGCCGCCTCAACTCATCTGTAAAATCTTTGACGGATGCCATATAAGATGGTTGTGGTGATGAATTAACTTTGATATCAGCTTCTCCGAGAGCATTGATATTTAGAAGCCTGTAATCCTGAGGCATTTCGAAATCTTCATGCCCGGCGTGGATAAGCTCTGGCGAATCGGCTATAATAATTGTGTCGGAATTAAGATAAGCGTGTATATTCGTTTCTGCTTTATTCTGTGATGACTGGAAAACATTAGCGATAAATTCAACTTTGTCGTGACTTTTGATACTACGCTGCGAAAGAGTATTGAATTCACGCATTGATTCTATTTCATCGCCCCAAAGTTCCATACGAAATGGATTATCCCAACCAATTGGGAATATATCGAGGATACCACCACGAACGGCTATATCCCCCTGAGATTCTACGTATTCCTTTTTGTCAAAACCATTTAGCAGCAGGTCTTTGATAAATCTATCGTAATCTATAGTATCGCCGATATTCAGCTCTGTTTTAAAATGATTAAGATAATTGGGCTCTGGCATTTTTACAGTAAAAATTTCTGGTGTAGTAATGGCAATCGAAAAATCATTTTTCATCATTTGTGATAAACCATCAACAAGCCATACTAATTGGTCGTCTAACTTTTCAGCTTCCATGCGCACATGCTTTTCAGGTTCTGTTAAAAGAGCGAGGAATCCGTCTTCGATTAATAAATTCAGATCATGGTAC
>CAYQTZ010000513.1:0-2066 GCA_964420565.1 uncultured Hyphomicrobiales bacterium | reverse complement strand
TTTAAGTTTAAATTCGTTGAGGTGGATAAAGTAAGGCTAAAAGGGGAGAATGACTCTCATAAATGCGATTTAAGGCACTTTCTCTCATCGAGTGGTATTATTGTATTCTGAATGGTTCAAACGCAAATATGATGAAATGGCAATCTGATAATCTGATGTGTCAGATTTTCTGACATTACGTTTAAATCCTTATTGGGTAACTCTCTCATTTCTACCATCAACGCAAAATTGCGTTTAATCGTTTTCCGGGCAATTACCGGATCGTAGCTTGCTGCAAGTACGTTTGTAGCATATTCGTTAAGAAGATATTCAAAACGTATTTGATTTGAGTGTGTAACAAAAAGGGGGAGTCATAATAGTCAAGATATCAACAACATAATGTAAATAAGTAAAAACCATAGAGTGTTGATTGCGAAGAATAATAGAATATTTTTCGCTTTCACCAAAAAAACTACACTCTATGGAATGCAAAAATAAAGAAGTACAGGAATTAAAGCAAGAATTTGATGAATTAGTTTCAAACATATTTCAACCTGCAACAAATAATGAGCGCATTGATAAAATTGAGATGCTTATCTTGAGAACCTTACTGAACATAGGAAGACGATTACTAAAATGCTATATAGAGCATATTAAAGAAATGGCTGAACAAGACATGAAAAGAAAATCTGATTGCCGAAATCAAGATAAGGGATTATTTACACGTCCCTACTTTAGTATATTTGGCTCAATAAGGTTTAGCCGGAAAAAGTTTTATATGACAGAAGATAAAAAGATATTCTATCCGGCAGACAGAGCCATGTCTATGCCAAAGGAAGAATATTCGTACAATTTACAGAACTGGATAGGACATAGTGCAACGGATACAGATTTTCGGTCAAGTGTTGAGCTAATCAATCAGATATTTGAGTACAATATAAAGGAAATGCAGGCAGAGAGAATAAGCAATAAGCTATCGGAGGAAGTAGGGGTATTTTATAATGAACAGGAAAATATTCCAGCAGAAAAAGAAGGCGTATTTTTTGCCGGCGGTTTTGATGATAAGGGAGTTCCTATACTTCCGGCGGATGCAAACAGGAAAGTTGACAGCAATGGTGTCCGTCTTGGAAAAGGGCAGAAAAGAGGGACAAAAAAAAGTTGTACGGTGAGTGTCACTTATTCATTTAACCCCAATGTCAGAACAGCAGAGGATGTAGTAGCAAGCTTATTTAAAGAAACGACAAATACTGAAACAGAGAACAATAACCCATGTGAACCATCAGGGACACACGCAAAAAACAAACATATCAGGGCATTTTTATCGGACAAGCAAAAAGCTATGGAATATGGTTTGGATAATTTACTAAAACGTTCTACAAACAAAGATAAGAACATTGTTATTTTGATTGACGGTGATAGAGGCTTAGAAAAAGCTATTGACAAGGCAATAGAAGCAAAAGGCATCCAAGACAGGGTGATTTTTAAAGTCCTTGATTTTATTCATGTAGTTGAATATCTTTGGAAAGCGGCCAATATTTATTATGGTGAAAAATCTCTGCAACGGATAACTTGGGTGAGAGAACGCAGCTTATTACTACTGCAAGGGAAGACTGATGATGTGCTGAAAGATTTACATGAACTAATAAAACACGGAAAATATCAGACAGCAAAGCATAGAATGATAAAGAAAGTAATCAAATATTTATCTAATCATAAGCATATGATGAATTATAAAGAATGCCTGGCAAGAGGTTTCCCTATTTCGACAGGGGCTATAGAAAGTGCATGTGGCCATTTTGTACAAAGCAGGATGGAAAGAAATGGGATGAGATGGAGTATTAAAGGCGCAAAAAATATCCTGAACTTACGTTCAGTAAGAAAGAATAAAGACTGGGAAAATTATATGAAATACTACATTCAGAAAAAGGAGGAATCTATTGATTTTATGAACTATAGGATGGTAGCATAATGTCCCCCTAAATTGTTACACACTCAATTGATTTAATCAGTATGATCTGCATACTATTTGAATTCATTACGCTTTTCTTTTAAGTTTATTGCAAAAGTTTATTAAAAATATGATAAAT
>CAYQTZ010000512.1:0-2071 GCA_964420565.1 uncultured Hyphomicrobiales bacterium | reverse complement strand
CCACCATCAGCCTGAACCTGGGAATGCCTTTAGAGGCCGTTCAAAAGCTTTTAGGGCATAAGAAGATTGGTACTACTCAGATTTATGCTAAGATGTTGGACGAAACAGTGAATCGGGAGATGGAACGGTGGCTTTCATAAAATACTTGGCTATTTTCGCCTGATAAATCGATTGGGCTTTTTAGATGACTAAATCATTAAAACTTTTGCAATTCCCAAGCATGGAAGTCATTCTACAACCATTTATTTAACACTATCGAATTCTTATTAATGATATCGCCAGTCGTTCACTGCCTATTTGCTGATCACGGATCATTCCTAACAATATGGGGTGAAAATTGCCGTATAGGCTGCGAGAAACTTGCAGTTCAATCATCTTTCTCATCAAAGGTCTATATATGTCATTGTGAATAAGCTATCTAATCTGCTTTGATGATCTCCTCGTAATTTTGCTATAGATATTCACCAAAGCTATATCCTTTCAGGAGTAAAAATGGTTTGCAAGTAAAAAAGAAATTTCAAAGTTGACCAAGTATTTACAGTTGATCCTTAATGCATCTTACAGGAAGGTAAACATCTTTCGAATGAGTAGCAATGGCTATTCGTTTTCTGAATTTACTAATTTCAAGTGTATTAACAAGTATTTGATTTTGTTTTGTATAAAAAAATGAAGAACTCCAAAAATGAGTTGAGATCAGAAAAGGAATTATTATTCTGTTGAATTTATCATTGTTAGGGTCATAATATCCTGTATTGACAACCTCAAAGTCATATTTTCTATCTAAAATTAAAGCTTCATATGCAGTATTTCCATTTTCACCAAGATAATCTATTAGTTCTTGAAGTTCTTCTTTTGCAGGAATATGCCATCCTGCTGGACATGAGGTCTTTGCAGATTTCCAGCTGTAGTAATAACCGTATTTCTTAACTGTTTTTTCATTATGACGAAAGGAAACACATCCACTGTCACTTTTGAATGATAAATTATCCACCATCCATATTTGATTTCCAATTCTTATCCATTTATATTCTTTTCCGTCTCGAGCATCAAGGAAAACTCCTACATCCTCTGTTCTTGATTTTTTTGGGCAATAGTGATTCACACACCCCGCAAACAGTACTAGAACTAAAATATTTAAGACTATTATTGTTTTCATATATATATTATTACAAGATGAATTAATCGTTTTCATGACCTAGAAGCAAAGGCTCAAAATTAATATCAATTTCTTGGGGTGTAGAATGTACTTCTCTGCTTGGATGTTTTGCATCTTTAAGTATTGTCCAGTTTTTCTTATCCCGACCAATCTTGGTAAACTCCCAGTTCGGAACATCAAGATTATTATTGTCATTAATGATATTTTTTTTAAAATAATTTATCATTAACATGCTGAAGCTAGAACAATTATTTGTAGTAAAATCATAAACAAAATCTTCATTACTACTTTCGCTAAGAAGATAATTATAGAGTCCCTCTTCATCTTCTTCTGTTGTATTGTTGAGAACAATTATTCGATCATAACCATTTCCAGACTTTCTATTTGCACCAGGTGCATTTTCTGACATATATTGCAGCAAATCCTCTATACTCTCCTCCTTATGAGTATATAGTACATATTCCTTTGACACTAAAGACCATGGACTTCCAACAAGGCCTTGGAAAACTATTTCATTATCTTTAATATAGTCATTACCTGGGAGTTCAAGAGAAAAGATATGATAACCAATTTTGTCATTCCCAACAACTAATGCCATATGACCAAATCTTCCTGCACCAGGAGAATTAGCAACCGAAGTAACTACTAATGCAATAATTCTTCCATCAGGGTCATTATAGATTATTGGATTATTCGCAACATAGGCATATGGAGTAAGATTGGGATAAAAATTAGTTAATTGATCCACACTCAACCAAACACTCACCCCCGCATCATAATACCGCGCCCCAAAGTAGTTGAAACCGGTTTCGGCATCCTTCTCCTTGCTGGTAAACTTAAACCGCTCATCATAGCTGCTATTGCGCTGGTCGATATAACTCTCGCCAAACGGCAGGTATTGCAGGTGCTGGGTGG
>CAYQTZ010000511.1:0-2072 GCA_964420565.1 uncultured Hyphomicrobiales bacterium | reverse complement strand
CAATTCCTGATAAATAATGAACGTAAAGTCGCTTGTATATTGCCGATAAGACAATATTTATAAAACTGAAAGATTAACCACCATCTTTCTCTGCTTTACACGTACGGTTTTTTCATGATTATCAATGTGCCGAACAAGCGCAAAAAGCCACAATTGGAATCAAACTCAACCAGAAAGATATGTAAGCAATTATTGAAATGAATTGCAAGCCGCTTTCCCCTTGGTTACAAAAAAAATCAGCTCTTGATTCTTATTATCTGAAGAAATGCAATAACAATAGTCCGTTAAAGTTTATGCGGCCAAAGTGCCGTATTTAATAAGCTCTTTGACAATATTTTGATTTTTTCTCGTGTATGGGTTTATAGCGAACACATCAATAAATCGCTCTATAAGTATTTTGTTGTGATACAGAGTTTTAACATCAGCCATCGAAAAAGCTTGTCGTTGCTCTTTTGGCATGCTAAGCCAATGAGAAATTCGAGCTAGATTTACAGATGTTAGTGATGCATTGAAGTGAAAATTCAATTTGTTTTCACTTCTTGCCTGGCAATGTTCCAAACCGGTAAATTGTTTTCCGTCACGATACACAAATTCTATTTGGAAGCGTGAGCGATAATATTTCAGTATATCGGTGGCTAACATTTCTAAGTCAGAAGAGAAATAAATTTTGCGTGTTTCTTTGCCGTTTTCATTAACAAAGAAGACACATGAGATTTTGATGTTGCACTTAAATGATTTAGAGAAAACCACGGCTGAGTGTATGGTGGTAGTATCATCAATTTGAACAATCTCGAAATAATCATCTTTGAGATTGTTCCAGTCAATTTTTCCATCATGCTTTTTTGGACGCCCTCTTTTGCCAGTTTTTTGGCCATAATAAAGGTATTTCAAATCGGCATCATCTCTCAGGCGACTTATAACATGCATATCCATTGAACGTACCTTTTCGAGAAATGGTCTTTTGGAGAAATAGGCATCAGCAACTAAGTATTTTGATATTTTACTCAAGGCATCTTTTCGTTGATGTAAGATATTACCATACCAATCTAAAAGAGACTTTTCGTCGTCCAGGGATCCCTTGCTTGAAGGTGTTTGTATAGCATCCAGATGAAATGCAAAATTGTTATCGACATCAACAGCGGCAATACCACCAATTTCAAGTCCCCATTTTGAGGCTTGAGCGCATCCGGACCAATAACGCCCCAGGCCAGGTGTTTTTTTACCTGACTTACGGATATAGCTTGGATCAAAAGCAATAATATAATGACCGCTTCCGTGTTGAGTTGTTAAGTTGGTATTGAATTCCATAAAATCAAATGGTTTTTCAAACTGTTGACGATATCTTTGTTCGGTGAAAAGACCGTATCTTTCGAGCTGGGCAAAGTTGACTCTTCCTTTAATGCAAAGGAAGAGTATGAACACTTCGGAAAGAAAATCTTTTCGCCATTGACTAAGACGTTTGTTGTTTAAAGCATTGTCTATCAACGTTTTGACTGCGTTATTACCCTTGGAGATCATTCTTAATTCGATTTTTGGTTTAATCTATTAAGATACTGATTTCCAAGGGTTTAACCAAGAAAAAATCAAGTTATTTTACTGATTTTCAAATATTTAACTAAAAGTTTAACGGACTATTGAGGTATACACGTAAAACAAATTAAACCGGGTCAGATTTTTTGAAAAAATATTGGCTGCGCAGGATCACAGGTGTCGTAATCATGTGTAAAATGGCGTATAAGTTGAACCTGATTCATGCTTTTTCCAAAATGAGAAAAGCGAACATAGCCGTAGCAACGTGCGCTTTTTTTCATGAAATAAAAACAAAATCAATCCTTGGTGAGAATAATTTAAGCCACGATGATCCAAATCCTTCAATAAGGAGGCATCTGGCCTGCTCTGGAATAATCGATGAAAATCTGTCTTGAAGGGGGGTCAACATCCGCCGGAATGGCAGTTGTTCTTAATCTTAATTTGAAGTGAAATCTCTCCGGTTTTAGGGGGGGGCAGCTTGCTCCGGATTATCCAACGGGGAGTGCAGTTGCCTGGACACACATAAACCCCAATATTTTATA
>CAYQTZ010000510.1:0-2077 GCA_964420565.1 uncultured Hyphomicrobiales bacterium | reverse complement strand
CAAATTATTTTGATAATATAAAATATAATCTGCTCTGATACCCATTAATGTTTTTGTGGATACATTGAAAATATCCTGAGACTCATACTCTATTTTAAGATTTGCATTTGGCATCATTGCGCGTGGGTTGCGTAACTTCAACTGCCCGCTGTAATAATCTATTACATAATCCTCATATTCCCGAAGTACTCTACCGTCTAAAGATACTTTCACACTGCCGGGTGCCAGCGAAAAAGCACCAAGATTGATTGTATTACTGGTCTTGCCAGATACTTCACCTGAAATTACAAAACGATCCTTGCGGGTATCCTTTCTTGCTACGTCATAAGTGGTGTCGTAAACGGCATCGAAAGTATATTGCTGGGCTAACTGAGGAGTACCCTGCCCATCAAAATATTTAATTATACCATCTCTGAATGGCTCAATATTCGGGAAAGTGATCTCTCCGTGATATGCATCAAAGAATGGAGGTCTAAGATCAAACTGACCATCAGGAGGTATATTGCCAGTGCTATTGTTTACCTGGTCAACTTTCATAATTGTTACCAGTTTGTCGGGGGCACCCTCCAGAACGTCTGACGAATCATTATTTTGATTATAATACCATATACCAATATTTGTTTCATTTATATCAACGTTAGTGGCGTTGATACTATATATATTTTTCATCTGCCTGTCCCATATCTTATTAAAGCCGGGCTGCATATTCTGGCGGAAAATAAGCTTTAGCACTAAGGTATCATTCTGACCCGTGGCAGTAGTCAAAGTGCCATGGTACCAATCGTCCCAATTTTCGAGGTCTGCTCCTTCAGTTCTGTAAGCAACGGCATAAGTCCTGTCGGGTCTAAGGTTATGTATAGCGAGTGTGCCTAAGTTATAATCTATTGTATATTGATGCGAATCCAGACGGACAAAATTACCTCTTTCTACCTTACCTGCAACAGAGGGCTGGTTAACTACATCAGATGGATACTTATCCTGGTTTTTGTCTATATCTTTCATTTGTAGTGGTTGCAAATCATCTATACAGATAGCCGGGGAGTGAAGCCCGTTATTAGCAACGAAGGATTTGGAAGATTCCCATACTTCTATCTCTTTTATACGGTTATAATTTGCTGATGGAGTATTGGGCAGCACAGGTGTGGAGTGTTGGAAATAATCATTATATATTTGTTTATATACAGTATCAAGGAAAAAGTGGTTGCGGGCATAATCATAAGCCCTTAGAGAGAAAGGCATTTTGCTTACTCCACCTCTTACGTCAATAAATTTTCTTTCGCCCCGACGCTGGGAAACAATTGTTTTCAGGAATAAGGGACCAAACTGGAAATCAGCACGAACTCCAAATAGTGCCTGTCCGCCGCCTATTAATGATGACTGAAGCGGTAGGGATACGTTGCCGACTTCAATTAATTTGATAATATCATCATCTTCGCCTTCGTAACCTATCTTGAATTTATTTTTATATTCGAATTGATTGCGAGTGTTCCAGTCTGTGCCGAGAGTTAATTTGTCGCCAATCTTACCAGTTACATTTACGTTTATGTCCTGCTCGAAAACGGGGGAGCTTTGCGTTTGGCCAAAAGCAGATACTGTACCATGGTTCTGAGAGTCAAACCGCCAGCCGAGCCGAAGGTTTACCTGGCCTGTAACGTCTATACTGATCTGTGGTTTGCCAAATATGCTCATAACAACATTTGGTGGTACTGGGATAGTAATACCCGTACCCTGAGAAAGCATTTTAGCAAGGTCGTATCCACTTAGGGCAGCCATTAGATCGTAATCAGTAACTAATGAGTCCCACAATTTGTTTTGTATTCTTTTTTTCCGAATAGTTAGATATGTATCTACATCCAATTTGTAAGGGTAGCTTAGCTCCATGTCGCCAATTTGCTCAGAGACAAGCACCTCACGGGTGGAAGAATCTATCACAGCATTGATTTCATAGCCCGGAGGTATATACTTCCTGCTTTCTATGGATTTATTATGATTGGGAAGATAGCGGAATGGCCTTTTCTTATTCATAAATAAGGATGACTCATAATCAATATCGCTTCCGCCAAGCTCTGCTCTCTCT
>CAYQTZ010000509.1:0-2085 GCA_964420565.1 uncultured Hyphomicrobiales bacterium | reverse complement strand
ATCAAATTGTTTTCAAAGAGCTAAGCTAAATCCAGTTTTTCTTGGAAAGTACAGAAATAATTTAAAAGATATATTTTAAAAACTTACTAAACTGGGATTTACCATTTACACTCTTACAAACTATAATTTTCTTCTGTCAGACCCAATAATTTAAGAAGAATTTACCTGAACTGTCGAGATTTTCTCTTCTGAGGCAGTTTCTCTGCATCTTTTGACAAAACAACGGGTTTTTAGAAGCCCGACTGCTCAAAATTCCTGTCTTTGTGCAAACCTTGACGCCCTCTTTTTGACAGCTTCTTTTTCAGTAGATCCAAACATTATCCTGACCCAATGCTCATGCCTCTTAAGTTCGATGAGTTGTGCACCATTAATCAAGATTTTACATTAGCGTTTTTTCCTTTTTTCGCAATATAAAGCCTTCGAACATCTATTTTATTAACCAGTCATTGAGGCGACAAATACAGTCACCGCTTTTCTTACAAGTTAACGCTTTTTGCGACGGTTCAATTCATTAAAGAGAGGTAACTGTGACTCCTGAATAAAGAAGGCCAGTTCCTTAAGAAGCTCTTTATATTCAGCTTTCGATAATAATTCAAAGCCCTCAATGTTAGCCTGTATGGCCGGCCTCCAGTATTCATCATAGTCAAACTCATCTGGATTCAAATCTTTTGTGAGCAGTGGATCACTGGTTGAGACCACGTTTTTTGCCTCATTCGTCTCAATAGCAAATAAGTCGCTGCTTTCTTTGTGTCTGTATAGGGCCTTTTTGGTCATCTCACAATCCTATTGGAAAAGTCGACTCATTTGATGTAATAACCTTCAATCATACCTCTTTTTGTTATTCTCCATTTTGTTATAACAAGAACGAATATTTTTTATATTTCCGCTGCATATAAATGGCCACTCATATACCTTTACCTTTTCTTTCGTAGGTTCCCACTGCATGATACAACAAGATAGTCCACAAGTTGGTCCTGGATTCTTCTTCCCTTGATGGCAGTCACCAGCTCCAAGAAGATGTAAGAACTCGTGCCACAAAATATACTTCTTGTCTTCCTTATTTTTGGTATCTCCCCTGTAGACCACACTCATATCGGGCTCGGGTCCACCATAAGCAATTCCCCAAATTGCATCGCCATTTTTTGCAAATGCAGCTTCAGCAATAGCGTCTTTTGGTTGGCAATAAATCAAAAGTTTATTTATGCGAATCCGCCCCACAACTTCGCAGACTTTTGCATAGTATTCATCAAATGCAAGTCTTCTCTCACCTGTATATTGTTTTAGGATAGCTTCAACCCTATCAGCCTTTTGCTCGGGTAATTTACTAACCCGAATATTGACCTCTGTAGGTTCTTGTTGAAGAAAGCCTGTTAACTCGTTTAAGCTCTCTGAGACGAACTCTTGATCATCCTTATCCATACGTAAGCAATGGTAAAAAAAATCTAACATGGTAAACCTTTTTTATTTAACTTTCGGCAATTCCAAAACTATCTTTTCCAATTTTACAATCAAAGATATCCATCGTTTCAGTTCTTCGCGGGTCTGCTCCACATCCTTCAAATCTTCATTTTGATGAGCTACATAATTATTTCTAAATTCATAAACTTCAGTAAGTTCGTTTAGCAAATCGGGATCTTTCAGTCTGCCAAAATTCTTCCTGATCGATTCAAAAACACCGCCTAAATTATCCTCTTTGGAATCTGCGTAATCCAAACAGAATCTTAGTACTGTAGTGGGCATTATCGCTGCATTATAAACGAGCAGTTTTTGAATTAGCATTGCGTGCTTACTTAGAAAATTTGCCCGTCTTTTCGGCAAATCCATATACGGCTGAAAGTAATCTTTCTGTGCAACTTCTGATTTGGGAATATCATCAACTAAAAGATTGAATATGATCTCTTCTGAACAAATATCTATTGGTCCTTGCAATGGTGTAAAAACGGGTGAGAAAATCAAATCAGTTTTATTTTCATAATGTCTGAACAATTGAATAGCTTGCGAAATTCTGGATGCTGTAGCCTTTGGTAACCTCGCTAGTGCCGTTTCCAGTAAGAGAGTTTCGTTATTGCTGAAGTTTTTGTAAGT
>CAYQTZ010000508.1:0-2085 GCA_964420565.1 uncultured Hyphomicrobiales bacterium | reverse complement strand
TGGGAAAGCAATTTTCAAAGCTGACCGCAGAAGGCAATAAAAGGGGTGAGGCATAGGCGGGAAAGACTTTTTCATCTGCGCGGGCATGCAGTTTATTATAAAAAAGCATTCTCAGTCCCGCCTGCCTCGGTTCCACAGGGGTAGCTGCGGAAATAATTAGCCCAGACACCATAGCTTAGAATAGCCATCTAAGGAATCTGGTTATAAGCCCCGGCTCCTGCGTTTCAGAAACCGACCCTTCCCCTTCAATTCGCAATGTCAAATCAAGTATATTATAAGAATATACAGAATTATTACTTAAAATATCTACAGGCCTAACATACCCTTCGATAGTTACTATCTGCTCTTCGCCATTGATCTGCGTTGTACGCTTGCCAATGATCTTTAGATTGCCGTTTTCGTCAACAGAGTCCACACGGACGCTTATTCGGGAGCGAATAGATTCGTTTCGAGATGTCTTGCCTTTTGCCCTAAAATCGTTTCCTGTACCGATGGCACCCTGTCCGTTAAAACCGCTTCCACCAGCAGAAAAGCCCACACCGCCAGATAATTCATGGTCCCGTTCCTGATCAGTCGTGGCAGAGTTATCTGCCTTAGTATCTTCAATTATCAGCACCATAATGGCATCACCCGGACGAAACGCCTTCAAGTCAGAAAAAAGCGACCTGCGGCTGTTTTCCAGTGTATTAAACTGAGCATAAATGGCTTCCGTGCCAGATAGGATCGTCCCTAATATAATTATGCTCAGTATTTTAAGTAATAGTTTCATTTTTTTATTATATTATTTTCTGTTTCCAAACTCCAATTTGGTTCTTTTCTTCTCTTTCCCAAACTCCGATTTGGGAAAGCAATTTTCAATATAAGTTGAACTTATTTCTCTTGCTTCGAGCTTTTTTATCAAAGTCCAACTTCACCTGATTATTTCCGTCCCAAATCGGAATTTGGGACGGAGATCTTCAGGTTCTTTTCTTCTCTTTCCCAAACTCCGATTTGGGAAAGCAATTTTCAATTTTCAAAGCTGACTGCCGATCGCTGAATGCTGACAGCTAAAAAGCTACCTCGCATTAATATACACAGTCCCATCGCTATAGACTTTGCCCTGCAGACTCTGCCGCGAGCCATCACGCTGGACACGTATGTCATCGCCAATAGCAGCATCCTGCAAAGCAACACCGGAGGTGCGAATACTTACGGCACCAGATTGCACGATAATGCTTACCTTGCCACCGCGGTTTACGAGTATCTCATTTTCCAAAAATGTCGAAGCAATGATCTCCCCCTTAGCTATATTTCGGTTTACACTTTTACCGACAATTTTCTCTATACCAGGTATCTTGCTTTCATCATGGTAAGTAACATCTAAACGTTCGTAAGTAATATCACTTATCTGTATTTTTTGTCCTTTGTGCATTGAGTTTACTGCCGTTGGGACATCTTTGAATACTTTAATACTAATAGGTACTTCTAACCTTCGAATGAGTTTTTCATTGTGGTCAAGAAATTCTAAAGCGATATAAGTATTGCCTCTAAGAGTTTTCGATCTGGCATCGCAGCGAGCAATTACTCCTGAATCCTCGAAGTATTGATCCTCAATGTCAGATATTCGTATATCAGCATCTTTTCCCACCATATTGCTAATATAACTGAGGCAGGCATTTTTAAGTCTGCTCCCCGAAAAATTAGATTTTGCGAGAAGATTGCTTCCCAACAGTATTGTCATCATAACTATTATCCATGATATTTTAAATAATTTGTTTTTAATTGATCTCATTCTTTATCTCTTCAGATTTACGGCTGTATTCATTAAGTCATCCGCTGTTCTCACAGATTTTGAATTTATTTCGTAAGCTCTCTGAGCATTTATCATATTGACCATTTCCTCTACAATATCAACATTAGATACTTCGAGATGCGATTGGATTATCTCACCGGTATTATTGAAACCGGGCTGGTCAAAAAAAGCCGCACCTGAGGCAGGAGTTTCCTCAAACATATTATCGCCAATGGCTCTAAGTCCTGCCGGATTAATAAATCTTGCCAATTCGAGCTGCCCCAATGTTTGCTCATCTACTCCGCCTTCGAGAA
>CAYQTZ010000507.1:0-2118 GCA_964420565.1 uncultured Hyphomicrobiales bacterium | reverse complement strand
TACTAATAATTTTCTTGGCAACTTCGATGGCAAGGGTTATGTAATAAGTAATCTATCTATCAATGCTCTAAGTTCTCATTATCAAGGATTGTTCGGTTACATTGGAATCAATGCCACTGTAGCTAACCTTGGTGTAGAAGATGCTACAGTATCCGGTTCGAATTATGTCGGTTGTTTCGTCGGGTCTAATAAAGGAACTATTTCAAACTGCTATGCTACGGGAAATGCTGAAGGAAATCATTATTTAGGCGGTTTCGCTGGAAAAAATCAATTAGGGGATATTACAAACTGCTATGCCACGGGGAATGCTTCTGGACATATTTCTGTAGGCGGTTTCGTAGGTTATAATAACAATGGAACTATTTCAAACTGCTATGCCACGGGGAATGCTGATGGGACTTCTATTGTTGGCGGTTTCGTCGGAGCTGATGATAGTGGAACTTACACTTGCTGTTTCTGGAATAAAACAACTTCTGGTATGGATGTAGCATGTGGTTACCCTCTTGGTAATCTTACAGGAATAACTGGTCTTGATAATAGTCAATTTGCGAATCCGTCGAGCTTTCCTTGTTTTGACTTTGCAAATGACTGGGTTATAGGATATGATGTTGTTGATTCAGAATATCTATATCCTATGCTTCGTGCTTTTGGTTATTCCATTATCCCCACCCTCACCGAATGGGCAGTGATCCTCTTTATCGGCTTGCTGGCTGGTGTTGGTGGCGTGTTTGTGTGGAGAAGGATTGCGTAGTCAATTAAGAATTAAAAATTTACTCCTTACCAAATTCCGATTTGGTAAGGATTATTTTTGTCCAAGTTGCACTTGGATTATGTTACTTTCTTACTAACCACAGCCCAAGCCACACCCGAACCGTAGTGACCACCCATGCTTAATCCTTACTGAAAGCAGCCTGAAAAATCATTTGGACTTCTGGTATATTGTTTGTATGTTTACGAAAAAAGATAATTAAACACTATTATAATTTATTGATAATATCTTTTAATTAATTATTCAAAATAGTTACTTAATAAATAAAAGAACAACAATGAAATATCCTACATTTTTGGCTATATTGCTGGTGCTTCTATCATGCGATAACACAACAGATCCCAAGCAAGATTACGTTATCTCCGGAAATGTGAGATTTCAAATTGATCGGTTTTATGCAGATGGCTCATTTTCCCACACTTATTATCTGAATAAAATTGATAGTGTTCCAGTGAATCTGCTTAAAAATGATGAGATTTTCAAGACAACTCATACTGGTGAAGGTGATTATGTTTTTAATAATATTCCAGAAGGCGATTATACGGTTCAGGTGAAAATATCAGATGAGATAGAAGTACATAAATCTGCCGTTACTACTGATGATATTGATACAGTAAAAGTAGATACACTGACGTTTAATAACGAACCAGGAAAATATGAATTAACAGCATTTCCAAACCCATTTTCATCAGAGTTTGATTTTACATTTTTTATTGAAGAAGAAACCGATATATTTACAGGAAAAATATTAAGTGTAAATGGCGAAGTATATAACACACACTTAAATAACGAAGAATGCCCACCAGGCAAACATTGGGTTGTCCATAATGAATTTGAATATCCCCGCAGTATTTACTTCATCTCTCTTGAAAACAGTAAAAAGGAGATCGGTTATACTATTATAACGAACATCCCATACCGTTGATTTTGTTATTATCCTTATACTTTCATCTTCTGGCTCAAGTAAAAAAAACATGGTATAAAAGTTGATATTATAGATGAAATAATAGATAAAGTCAATAAAGCAGGTGGTAATTATTTCATTTCCTCTTGCTCAAACCGTCAATCTGTATAAGAAGTGAAGTATTTTTAAATCTTCCCAAAATATAACGCAATCATTAATCTGAAACTACAACTCCATAAAGAAGTTTTCTATTTAACAGAGGGCAATAGCTCTGCATCTTTTCGAAAGTAGAATATTGAAATTTTATTATTTTCAATATTTTTCCCTACATTTATTCAGAGGATGTAAATAAATGATAATACCCTTGCAAAAGTCCAAAAACTGATCCCTCCCCGACCCTCCCTTACTGAGACTGTGTTACAGCCCCCAAAATCGGCAAATATTA
>CAYQTZ010000506.1:0-2122 GCA_964420565.1 uncultured Hyphomicrobiales bacterium | reverse complement strand
TAAAACATTATATATCAACAGCTTACTCCCTCCCTTATTTATAAGGGCGGGGAGGGATCAGTTTTTGGAATTTTGCAATAGTCTTAATAACGAAGTTACGAGGATTGCGTGTAAAACTACATTTTTGCATTAAATTCATTTCAAACCTTCAGGAAGGCTTCTTGTGGCTTCGGAAGGAAGAAAATAGAGTCTGGCTTTATAATATATTACAAAGGGCATAAGAGGGACATCAGATAAATATTTTGCAATAGTTTCAATAGAATTATTTTTGCTTAATACTATAGATACCCTCTCTTCTAAAAATACTCAATATTCCATTATTTCCGGGGATATGTGCAGCGCCTACTACAACGAAATATGTATTGCCAGTCTTTAAATATTCCATGATTTTTTCAGCCATTACATTATTTCTGACATCAATCAATAATTTCGTTATTTCTTCAAATTCTTCCTCAGTCTGGAAGTCATCAATGATATCTTCAATTATCGAAGCTGTGTCGCCAACCACCCATGCCTCAAACATTTTCTCCATTCTGATAACAGTGCTGTCCATATCATTTAAGGAATACTCCACAAACTCATTTGGGATTTTATCGAACTCGTCAAATATAGCGAGTTGCTCTTCGGGAGTTTCCAGTGCAAGAATGATCTTATCTTCTGCTTTGTCTAAAAAATACTTGTCTATTCCTGAGCTTGGGTTGTATCCTTCGTTCATTAGTTGTATTTGTCCCAGATATAATACAGCAAACCATGGTTTATAGAATTTGAACATGGAGGATGGTACTTTGTATTTATTGAACTCTTTTTTCAGTCGCTTATAAAGCTCCGGCTCGAGTAGGTCTTCGAGATTAGTTCCCTCCGGCAACTTTATCTTTTCCAACAGCAGAGTTGGATCAACATTATTAATGTCAAGTTCCACAGCAAGATACTGAGATCTCTCGAATGCATTTTCAATAGCTGAATCCAATGGATACAGATCCTCTCTTGCCACATGTGCTGAGCCAAGTAGATAAACAGTAGCAGAGTCAGATTTGATTTCCCACATAAAATTCTTATCCTCTGCATTAAGATCAATACATGCTAAAATTATTATAATTAATATCATATAATATTTTGTTTTCATAAAGTAATCCTATCATTATTATTCAAATATGTAAAAAAGAATGCAGATGGACTTAAGAATAACTAATCCGCTATTCTAAATTTAATCTACAAATATATGATCATTTATAATATTTGTTCTCATAGGTGCTGATAATTTTTACGGCTCTATTCTGTGTATCATTCTCGGCATTGGGATAACCTCCCGAATATGCTGCGCTCCGGTAATCCATTTCACAGTGCGTTCCAAACCAAGACCAAAACCACTATGCGGCACACTGCCATACTTTCTCAAGTCGAGATACCACTGGAATTCATCTATTGGCAGATCATGTTGTTTTATCCTCTCGAGCAGCAGGTCGTGGTCGTCTTCTCTCTGGCTTCCACCTATGAGCTCGCCGGCTCTTTCAGGTCCAAGCATATCCATAGCTAATGCTACTTTCGGATCCTTCGGGTCTCGTTTCATATAAAATGCTTTTACTTCGGCGGGGTAGCGGTGAATGATGCAGGGCTTGTCGAACTGTTCCATTAGGGCTTCTTCCTGAACAGTCCCAAAATCCTCTCCCCATGGGAAAGGGCGTATCTCCACATCTTTGCCGTCTTCTTTTTGAATTAGCGGGATATCATTATTGATCAGCCAGTCCACAGCATCAGAATAACTCATACGGTGGAAAGGTCGCTTGACTTTTTCTAAAGCACTGGTGTCTCTCTCTAATGTTTTTAATTCCTGATCGCAAGTTTTAAGTGTGAATTGCACAATGTATTCCACTAAATCTTCAGCAAGGTCCATATCGTCATTTATATCAAAAAAAGCCATTTCCGGTTCGCACATCCAGAATTCGGTAAGATGCTTTCGGGTTTTGGAACGTTCAGCACGGAAAGTTGGTCCGAAAGTATAGACTCTGCCGAGAGCCAAAGCGGATGCTTCTGCATAAAGCTGCCCTGATTGCGAAAGATAAGCGTTACCAAGATCAAAGTATTTAGTCTCGAAAAGAGTAGATGTACCCTCGCAGGCATTTGG
>CAYQTZ010000505.1:0-2123 GCA_964420565.1 uncultured Hyphomicrobiales bacterium | reverse complement strand
CGAACTATTTTCGATGACGATGGCAATGTACTGAGCGACCACGAGTACGAGCCCTTCGGCAATGAGTTCTTTGACAGTTTCGGTATGCGGAAATCGGAATTGGGAATTCGTTTTGATCGTTCCTTCATAAAGATCGTTTATTGCATTTCTGCGATTTCGGTGCTCGTAAATATGATTTCTTATCTGCAAGGTTTACGTCAATTGTACCGCAACTCCACGAGTGGGTGATAGCCCCTGAAAACTCAAGAATTGATCCCCCTTGTGTTCCCCCTTAAAATTAAGAGGGAAAGCCCCAAATATATCTATGGCATAGTTTTACTCCCTCCCTTACTCGTAAGGGAGGGCCGGGGTGGGATCGTTTTTATTGCAATTTTCATAATATTTATACCCCATCACACAGTCTCCCTCCACGAGTGGGTGTGGGAGAAGTATTATGAGTGGAGGAGGTATCAGTAACAATAATAAAATATTCTCATCTCTTTTTCCTCTTATCTATAAAATGAAAGGATAAACATGGAAACTGTAAAAGAAAAAATGCTCGAAGTTATAAAAGCTCAGCCAGATGATGCATCTTATGAAGAAATATTGAAAGAGCTTGCCTTTGATAGAATGATACAAAGAGGATTGGAAGATATCGAGAACAATAGATTATTATCTCACAATGAATTAAAGCTGAAAGTCAATTCATGGAAAAAATGATCTGGACATTCAATGCCTCAACGAATTTAAAAGAAATACATGATTATATTGCTATTGATAATCCTCAAGCTGCCAATAGAGTAGTTGAAGGTATTATTGAAAAAGCTGAATTATTACTGGAATATCCAAATATTGGATTTGTTTATAGCAAGAAAATGAATTTTGATATAAGAATAATACTGTATGGACATTATAGAATCGCTTATCTAATTGATGATAAATCAATAGTAATACTCGGTATTTTTCATGGAGCTATGGATATTGATAGATATTTGAATTAGTCAGTATTTACGAGCCCTTCGGCAATGAGTTCTTTGACAGTTTCGGTATGCGGAAATCGGAATTGGGAATTCGTTTTGATCGTTCCTTCATAAAGATCGTTTATTGCATTTCTGCGATTTCGGTGCTCGTAAATATGGCTTTCTCTCTGCAAGGTTTACGAGTATTGATATATAGAAAATAATTTCTCTTTATACTTGTCTGTTATTAAAAATTTATTTTTGGGAAGTGAATATGATCAGTTTAACTTTAACATACTGGATTGATGATGGTTGGTATGTCGGGAAATTCAAAGAAGTGCCCGGTATCTTCAGTCAGGGTAAAACCCTCGATGAACTAATTGAAAACATTAAAGATGCATATAATCTAATGCTCGAAGATGATCTTGAGGATATTCATGAAGAGAACAAAGAGATATTGGTTGAGGTATAGTTTTGAATAGACAAAAGCTATTGAAGATGCTTCGTGAGAATAAATGTGAGCTGAAAAGGCATGGATCAAGACATGATATTTACATTAACAGATTAAATGGATTTAAAGCACCTGTTCCAAGGCATAACGAAATAAAAGAATCAATAGTTAAGATGATTAAAAAGCAGCTTGGAATTCAGTAATTTTCGATAAAGATGGCAATGTGCTGAGCGACCACGAGTACGAGCCCTTCGGCAATGAGTTCTTTGACAGTTTTGGAATTGGGAAATCGGAATTGGGAATTCGTTTTGACGTTCCTTCATATAGCTTGTTTATTGCAATTCTGGGATTTCGGTGCCCGCAAATATGGCTTTCTCTCTGCAAGGTTTACGTTAATTGTACCGCTACCCCACGCGTGGGTGTGGGAAGAGTATTATGAGTGGAGGAGGTATCAGTATGGGGTGGAGAAGTTGAAATAGTAATCATTGATTATTTTTGTGTATGATAATTAATGAAATAAGGAGTTACTATGGCAATAAAATATTAAGTTGATTCAAGTGGCAATAAGAAGTCAGTTCAAATCCCAATAATTGAATTTAGAAAATTGCTCGAGGATTGTGAGGATTTTACGAAACAGATCAATATCTTCATTTTTCATTTGTAATATCACATTATTTTTGTTATAATGCCCCACATGGATATTAACAAAAGGATGTGTATATTGTAGAATAGTA
>CAYQTZ010000504.1:0-2126 GCA_964420565.1 uncultured Hyphomicrobiales bacterium | reverse complement strand
GTATGAAAATGATATTGCCAATATCTTATCGAAGAGAGAGGAATATCAGCCTAAGATTATCTTGAGCCAGCAGTCTTTCTTCAGCAGATTTGGTATTGATTACAGACCGGAATTTAAACAAACAAAATAATGAAGCGATTTATATTAGTAGGTGCTGCCGGATATATAGCTGAGCGCCACATGAGGGCAATAAAAGAAACTGGTAATGATTTAGTATGCGCTTTTGATAAGTCTGATGTTATGGGAAGAATTGATCTATATTTTCCCGATGCAGAATTTTTTACAACTATTAGTGAATTAGAAGCATGGATAGTAAAGAACCCGGTTGACTATATGGTTATTTGTGTTCCTAACGACCTCCATTTATTTTTCACAAAATTAGCATTACATTATAATATCAATGTTATTTGCGAGAAACCACTTACATTGTCATCTGGGAATCTGGACGAAATGAAGATAGCAGAACAGAATTCCAAAGCAACAGTTAACAGCATATTGCAATTAAGATACCACCCTGCAATCATTAAACTAAAAGAGTCAGTCAGTACAAACCATAAGATAAAACTGACTTATGTTACTCCGCGCGGCAAATGGTATCACAAAAGCTGGAAGGGTAATATTAATCGTTCAGGGGGAATACTTATGAATATAGGCGTTCATTTCTTTGATATGTTATTGTGGATATTTGGGGACTTAAAGCATAGCGAGACATACAAGCATGAAAAAGATAAAGCTGTTGGTAAATTATTCCTTGAAAATGCTGAGGTGGAATGGTTATTAAGTATTGACAGTAAAGATTTGCCTAATGGAATTACCAGTAGAACATTCCGGTCAATTGAAGTTGATGAAGAGGAAATTGAGTTTACAAATGGTTTTACTAATTTGCATACTATTTCCTATGAACGAATTCTTAATGGGGAAGGATATGGAATAGAAGATGTCCAGGGGAGCATTAATTTAATTGAGAGTATAAGGTGAAATACATTAAACAATATGGAATACAGAGGTCTGGAACAAATTTTATGAGAGCTGTGTTCGAGATGAATACTGATTGTCGTGTTTTATCTAATATTGGTGGGTTTAAACATGGCAAGATAGTAAATGCTACTAACCCCAGGATTGTAAAGACAGAAATATCAAAAGAAGAAATTGCAGAGATAGATAAAATGTTGCAGGAAGGAATTATTCCCAGTGCTGTTATTGTCCGTAACCCCTATTCGTGGATGCTAAGTATTGCCCGATATTACAATAATAAAATCTCAAAGTCATTTATTGATGAGCAAATTAAAAGATATATTGATTTAAACTCTCACTGGGCAGAGAATTGTGATTGTGTGATTTTTTATGAAGAACTTATAGAGAATCCAAACGAAATAGTCAATAACACTTGCAAAAAATTAGGAATAACAAGGACTACTGATGAGGTAATTTTACCACAGGGAATTATGCGCAGGGGTGGTGATATACCAGCAACACAAAATATATCAAAGGCAAAGTTTACTTACCGGGACCCCTCTGAGCATCTCAGTGAGCTTACCCAAGAACAGCAAGAACAAATACATGAGTCAGAATATTTAATGTGGTTTTTAAAATTATAAATATGCCATTAAAAGAGAATCCAAAAATCGAAGAGGTAAAAGAATATTATGAAAAGTTTGTGAAATACAAGGATAGTGCCGACCAGGCAAAACAAACAAAAGATTTTTTGAACTTCGCAAACTTATAGACAGAGAGGTGAGTGGAGAAAAATTTAAATCTGCCCTTGATGTTGGGTGTGGTGTGGGAATTAATACAGAATACCTCTTAAATTACATCCCAGACGTCACAGGAGTTGATTTGAGCGAGGAACGTATAAGAATAGCGTCAAGTAGGGGAAAAGCAAAATACGTTCAGGCAGACTTCTCTAATGCCTCTGTGGGGGTATATGACCTTGTGTGCATTTTTGATTGCTTGGAACACATAAGAAAACAGGACAGAGAAAAGTTTCTGAAAAATATTTATGATTCTTTCAGGAAGTTTGTTCTTGTTAGTATCCCCGAGCCAGATAATTTAAAAAAGCTAAGAGAAAATAATCCTAAAATATTGCAGGTGGTGGACGAGTGCATTTACGATGAAGATTTAAGTAT
>CAYQTZ010000503.1:0-2129 GCA_964420565.1 uncultured Hyphomicrobiales bacterium | reverse complement strand
AGAAGTATCTGGAAAGGTTGGGTTCACTATGCGTTAGTTTCTGATGGTTCGCTTATAACTCTATATGTTGGTACAAACAGAGTAGAATGGAAAGTATATCCTAGAAATATCAACTCAGATCCTTTCTTTAATATTGATGGTTTAGGGTACTCAGGAGAATTGAGCGGAAGTGATTATCATGATGGTGTTCCTACTGAAGGGTTTATTGATGAATTGCGTATCTGGAATATTGCCCGAACTCACGACGAAATAAAAAGCACGAGATATGAATCTCTAACAAAAGAAGATGGCTTAGTGCTTAACTGGACTATGAATGGTCCTTTGACAAATGAATCTGTTGTCTTCGACGAAAGTGCCAGCGAAATTCTCGGTAGGATAAGCAATGGAATAACCTTTAGTTCTGACACTCCACCATTCGATGATTATTATGAAGAATTCGTTGTTCAATCAAGCAATATCGGAACAGATACTGTTTATTTTGATTGGTTAGACAGGCATGGGAACATACTAAAATCAGACAAGCAACAATATATAGCGGCATCTCTTTATCACCATGATTGGACTATTTCCCCTGATTCGATGATAGCCCCGGTCAGGCATGACCTCGCTGAGTTTCCATATACAATAAATCGAATGGGCATCAATGCTACGTATTCTGATAAAAATGTGTTAAGAGAATATGATACTGTTTTCAATCTGGTCATTTATCCTCCTAAGCCTTATGTTACTCCAACTAATGGCTGGAGTAATTTCGTTCATGGCGCAGATGTATGGAACCATTTTCATATAACAGGTTTTCCTGATGGTACTGATAAAGTTGTAGCAACGATCAAAAACGCCAGCACAGGTGATGTTTATAAAGAGGAAACACTTCATAGCAATTCAATTCCTTATGATCATTCACTAATCCTTGAAGGGAATGGCATGATAACTACATCGCAAAGTTACGACAATCCCAATCCATTCAGTTTTATGCTCTGGTTTAAAACCTCTACTACAAAAGGCGGAAAACTGATTGGATTCTCTAATAATGCAAATGGTTTTGGAGATGTTCACGACAGACAATTATATATGGATAACGATGGCAAGCTACACTTTGGAGTAAAAGGAGACAAAGGTCTGAAAGTCATCACTTCTCAATATAATTATAATGACGGGTTGTGGCATCATGTAGTTGTTACCTATCATAATGAATCTATGGCAATGTATGTGGATGGTGGCGTGGTGGATATGAGACGTGATAATATATCTGTAGGGAACTATACTGGTTATTGGAGCATTGGTGGTGGTATTCTTTCAAATGATTGGCCCTCGAAACCAACCGATGAATCTTTTGCCGGCGAAATAACAGAAGTCAGTATTTGGGATGTGATGATCAGCTATAATACTATTAGCGAATTTATGCACAACAGAATGAACCCGGATCATCACAGCAATCTCGTCAGTTATTACCAACTTAATGAGGGTACTGGTACTACTGCCAATGATGTAAAAAGTGGAAATGATGGCACAATTCATGGCACTACAAGGTGGATTATTAATGATGATTTCGATAATCCTGTATGGTCAATGAATATGGGCGATTTTCCCGTAGGTGAATATGATTTTTACACTACAATATTCTATCCAGAAGGTCCTGAAAAAAACCATGAGTATTTAATTGATCAGATTAAGGTCAATTCCCCATGGGCAACACCTGATTCAGATAATCTCACACTCAAATCTTCCAGAGGATTTGGATATTCCATTGAAGGATCGAAAGCCGTCTATTCCTTTACTTTAAACTCTGGTTTTGAGTATTCGCATGATAAATTTGATGTAAAGCTAAAAAAAGGGAAATTTAATTCCAGTACAGTGATTGACAGCAAATCTGTATCTTTCAATGGCTTCCCGGCTCACTTCACAATGGATGTAGGAGATGCCGAACCAGGCAGCCAGTTGTGGATAGAATTTACTGGCAAACCAATAGCAAAATACCCACTTTTAGTAGAACCAATAGGCATTCCAAAGGTAACAGGGAGTACTGGTCCGTTTGAGCAAAGCATCGCTCCAGGCACAATGAGACAAAATAATACTTTCAGGATAATCTCTTATGCTGACGAGCTAAGCAAAATTGAAGCAAAATTCGT
>CAYQTZ010000502.1:0-2133 GCA_964420565.1 uncultured Hyphomicrobiales bacterium | reverse complement strand
CAGGGAAAAGAGAATTTGCAAAGACTAATAGAAGCCGGTATGGACACTGCACGCCTTAACTTTTCTCATGGCACTTACGAAGAACATGAGCAAGCAATTAATGATATCAGAAGTACCTGTAAGGAATGTAATAAGCAAATAGCTATACTTCAAGACCTGCAAGGCCCCAAAATTCGCACAGGGAAAGTAGAGAATGGTTCTGTAGAACTTATCAACGGTCAAAAATTCATAATTACAATTGAAGATATGGAATTCGGGAACTCCATACGAGTCCCGACAAATTATAAGAATCTTATAAAAGAAGTAAAACCAGGCAATACTATACTTCTCGACGACGGATATATTATACTTGAAGTAGATAAGTTATCTGGAATGGATATTATCACTAAAGTTATAAAAGGCGGAAAGCTAAAAGATAATAAAGGCATAATAACGCCGGGTGTATCGAGTTCGGCGCCTTCGCTTAGCCAAAAGGATCTCGAAGATTTGAAATTCGGCTTAAATGCTGGTGTGGATGCAGTTGCTTTATCATTTGTCAGGTCTGAGAAAGACGTTGTAGAGCTTAGAGCTGCAATGAGAATATTTGGCAGGAATGTACCGATAATATCAAAAATTGAGAGATACGAAGGTTATGAGGATATTGAAGATATTATTGAAGAATCTGATGGCATAATGGTAGCCCGCGGCGATTTGGGATTAGAAATGCCCGCAGAACAGGTGCCAATATTACAAAAAGAGATAATCAGCAAATGCAATCACAAAGGCAAGCCTGTAATAATAGCCACACAGATGTTAGAGTCGATGATACACAACCCCAGACCTACGCGTGCAGAAGCCAGCGACGTAGCAAATGCCGTAATAGACGGCGCTGATTCTGTAATGCTGAGTGGCGAAACTAGCATAGGCAGTTACCCGGTAGAATCAGTAGATTATATGCACAGAATAATCAAAGTAGTCGAAGATAAGTATATTTCCGAAAAAGGTATAAAATTAGATTTTGGCACCAGCGATATAGATGATATTTCTGATGCTCTCGGCAAGGCTTCATGCGTTATTGCACGCCAGATAGATGCCTCTGCTATTATTTCGCTAACTGGCTCTGGATATACTGCTCAAAATATTGCGAAATACAGACCTTACCAACCCATAGTAGCTCTTAGCGAAAATGAACATACACTTCGGTTGCTTTCTTTCATCTGGGGAGTCGTAGGCGTGCTTGTACCTCATAATCTGAAACCCAGGGAGATTTTCAAACAGATAGGTAGCTTAGTTACCAAATTTGATTTTATTAATTCAGGCGATCATGTATGTTTTGTAGCTGGGCTTTCCTCAGGCGAAGCAATGCCTGAGAATATGCTGAAAGTGTATAAGATTGAATAGTTTTGTTATTGCTATGGCTGGAGTAATCTCAGCTCCCCTGTCTGCACTGAAGCAAGATGATTGATGACTTATTAAGAGTCATTTTGGCTGATGTTGTTAGTTTTCAATCCCATTGCAATGATTAGATTTTCAACGGCTTTACCTCTGTGGCTAAGTTTATTCTTTTGCTCGGCACTCATTTCTGCAAATGTTTTATCGAAACCATCGGGAATGAATATCGGATCGTAGCCGAATCCGCTGCTACCGCGTTCGGTGTCTATGATATTTCCATTGCAGATGCCTTCTACATATAGTACTTGGTCATTAGTGCAATAGCATATTACTGTACGGAAGCGGGCAGTTCTTTGGTCGGGAGAGATATTTTTAAGTAATTCAAGGACTTTTTCCCTGTTTTTTTTGTCGTTAGATTCCTCGCAGGCAAACCTTGCAGAATACACACCGGGCTTACCTCCGAGAGCATCTATCTCAAGACCAGTATCGTCAGCTATGCAATCTAAGCCAGTAACTCTATTGAATGCGGATGCTTTCAAGTAAGCATTTTTTTCTAAAGTATCGCCATCTTCGATTACATTCAAACTGTATGTTAAAACTTCGTCAGGAGTAATAATATTAACAGTGCCGGGAGAAGTTCTGTCGAATATTTCCTGGATTTCATCGGCTTTGTGCCTGTTGTTAGAGCCAATCAGCAGTTTCATCATTAAAAATTAAATATTATACTGCCTTCCCAAAAAATGAAAAGGCAATATAGTTATG
>CAYQTZ010000501.1:0-2134 GCA_964420565.1 uncultured Hyphomicrobiales bacterium | reverse complement strand
AGTATGAGTTCTGGGGTAACGTATTAGATGACCAAGATGTCAATGAATTGCTTAAGGAAGCTAAATTGGTGTCCTCAAATGAATATAAAATACTAAATGATATGAGATTTGACAATAGTGATGTCTCTATAGAAACCATTGATGAAATAGTTAGCTATATCTTTAAGAATGGACACACAGACAACTCAATCTGGTGGAAAATGCCTACTATACTCAAAGCATATTGCAAACTTCCTGATGATGCAGTAGTCAGTATTGTTAGCAAATACGTTAGCGATGTAGGTGATATAAAAGAAAAGCTTAAATATGCTGACCAGTATCTTCATTCAATGACATTAGGTACACTGATCTATTACGCACAGCAGAATGGTTACGAAATGTCCTCTGAGCTAATCGGTAATAACAAAAAGATACGTTTCTGGACAACCATCTATGATGATAAAGCAAAAAACGATGATAGCAAGATGAGTGTTCACATCAGCTTTAGCTTATTTAATAAATTCCTGTATAATAATGGATTCAGAATATATGAGCAAGAAAGAGGGGTTCAACTTGTGAGAATAAGTGATATGAATCAAATAGAAGAAATAACGGAGAATTATATGCGGGAGTTCGTTTTTGATTTCCTGAAGAGAAACAATGATCTATACAAGAATGAAAAAGAGAAATTCATTGTAGAGGAGAAAGTAAGAAAAACATCAGGAACACTATTTAGCATTACAATCAAAAACATGAAAAGCATTAATGATGAACTTGAAAGAAAGCTCGTTACCGATACCAAGAACTATGTTTACTTCTTTTATCAGAACGGTTTTAGGGAGATAAGCAAAGAAGATGACAGATTTCTGAGCTATAAAGACCTGAAGGGGCTTGTTTGGAAAAAAGCAATAATCAACAGAGATTACAGGAAGTCAGATGGTAAAAAGTCTGAATTTGAGAGATTCATTGAATGTGTCTGCACTCAGGATCGGGAAAACAGGAATCATTTTCAGCAAGATAAGTTTCTCGCATTGAAAAGTGTCAATGGCTATCTATTGAGTAGAGACAAAAAGCGGACAGAAACTAAAGCGGTTGTTTTGTTAGATGAGGCGATTTCAGATGTGGCAGAAGGTGGAACTGGAAAGTCCATTTTCAACGAAGCAATAGGTAAAATGAGGAATATGGTTTTAATTGATGGACGTAACCTTAAATTAGATAACCAGTTTCATTTCAGCGATATAACGATTTCAACAGAAGTTATTAATATTGACGATTGTGCAAGGAGCTTTAATTTTGAAAAGCTATACCATTCTATCACTGGAGATATTACTGTAGAGCGAAAAGGTAAAGACAAATTTACAATTCCCTTTGAGAAAGCACCGAAGTTCTGTTTGTCCACTAACCATATTTTCAAGGGAGATGGTAATTCTCATAATAGAAGACTTGTAGAGATTGAGTTCAGCTCTTATTTCAATGCAGAACACACACCTGAAGATGAGTTCGGTCATCAGCTTTTCAATGACTGGGACAATAAAGAATGGAACAGATTCGATGATTTCATGTGTCAGAGTGTCCAATACTATCTCAATAATGGGTTGGTATCTTATATACAGCAGAATACAGAGTATAAGAAGCTGGTAGAAAACACTTCGCAAGAGCTGGCTGAATATTTTGAGAATTATATTTTTCCTGAAAAGATATATTGCATGGACAGAGTGCTTAATGAATATAATGATATTCAGAGAGATAATATTACTCAGACAAAGCTGACGCAAAGCATTAATTATTTTGCTGAGAAGTATCTGGGAAAACATATCTATTCCGAGTATAACAAAAAATTAGCAACAAAAATATTTGTTGTTACTGATGATAAGAAAAAGACATTGAAGTATTGGAAGAATACTAAGCATTATAAGATATTAACCCAAGAAGTATTAAAAGAATACACCTCTAACGGTAGCGAGAAAGATACTGATGATGAGATACTTCAATTGCTGAAATCATAAACAGAAAGGGCTATGGAAGAAATTCTATAGCCCCGCTTTTCTTTTCTGAGATTGATTAACCTTCATAAGTATATATACTCAAAAGCACATCTGGTAAAAAACTTTTACCTGCGGTGTGGCGATACCAGTTTTTATGTGGTGAGTGTCCA
>CAYQTZ010000500.1:0-2157 GCA_964420565.1 uncultured Hyphomicrobiales bacterium | reverse complement strand
ATCGCCATATGCCGCACCGATACTCTCCTCAGCAATGTTTTGCGTCTTTCCACAAATATCAGAAACTATCTGCAGCCACAGAGGATTTTTAACACCTCCTCCAACAGCCATAACTTTCTTGGTTCCCAAATTTTTCTCATCAAAAATATAGTAATCATCAGCCATATCCTTGATATGAAGTAATCCTTCGCAGTAAATATCATCAAGTAAAAGGAATATGCCAAAGTTCATCACACCTGATATTGTAGCGTCAAAATCCTTACCGAGATGCTTATTAGCAAACATTGTTGCAGTGAGTTTAGTAGAAGCCCGTTCTACTTCCATAGAGAATCGTTCCATGGCAGTGCTTTGCAGAGCATGATCCTCTAAAGTTTCAGTAAGTTTATTAAGAGTTTTCTGAGATGGTATCTTTTTATTATACATTTTAGTAAGTCTGTGAACCAATAGATCGGGATACCTTCTGATAGGTGAAGTAAAATGTGTGTATTCAGCAAATCCTAATCCATAATGTCCAATATTTTCTGTGCTATATTCGGCTTTAGGCATAGCCCGAACGAGCATTTGATGAATGATCGGCTTTTCGGGTTTATCCTCGAAATGGCTTAGCATTTCATTAATTTCCTTAGATGATCCATGCTTTAGTTTTTTAGCTGAGGCAAACATACGAATAAACTCCATCACACTTTTCAGCTTGTCGAATGCTGGCTCGTCGTGTATGCGATAAATAAATGGCATTATACCTTTATATCTGACTTTCTTAGAAAGCAATCTTATGTTCTCAGCAACAGTTTTATTAGCCATCAGCATACACTCTTCGACAAGACTGGTAGCTGGAATAGTTCTTTTAATCAGTGCTTTTACAGGAATTTTTTTATCATCAAGCAGGAATTTAATTTCATAAGTCTGGAAGTCTATGCCCCCTTTCTCGAAGCGCTTCTTCCTCAGTAATTCAGTCAGTTCATATAATTTCATTATCAGATCCTGATGAGGCCCGTCTGCACCATCAATTATCTTCTGTACTTGCTCATAGCTAAAACGTTTCTTGCTTTTGATCACAGATTCAGTAATCTTGTAATTCTTCAGGTTTCCGGCCGGAGTTATCTCCATAAACACAGAAAATGCCAGCCGATTTCTGTTAGGCCGCAGAGAGCATACATCGTTTGAAAGCTCTTCGGGTAGCATGGGCACGACCTGATCGGTCAGATAGATACTTGTAGCCCTTCTTAACGCCTCTTTATCTATCGAAGAATTTTCCTTTACGTAATAACAAACATCTGCAATATGCACACCAAGATAATAATTACCATTATCCATAATTTTTAAAGAGAGACCATCATCGAAGTCTTTAGCATCTGCTGGGTCTATAGTGATTATAGTTTCCTTGCGTAAATCGAGTCGGCTTTTGATGACTGAAGGTGGTATGCTTTTAGGTATATTATCAGCAGCATTCTGTACATCTTTGGGGAAACTCTCCGGCAGAGAAAATTCTTTCATTACCGTAAGATGCTCTGCTTTAGTATCGCCTGCTTTGCCGATTATCTCAACAACCTCTGCCTGGGGACTTTTCAGCGGATCGTCCCAGTTCAGGAATATAGCAGAGACTTTATCGCCTTCCTTAGCGCCATTTAAATTACTGGAATGCACTAAGAAATCAATATAATATTTCTGCTCGTCAGGTATCAGGAAATAAAAATTACCGTCGAAATCTATCGTACCAGTAATAAACCTGCTTTTTCGTTTAAGTATCTGAATAATCTCGCCTTTGGGTTTGCTGAGTTTTTTGAAGGCATGGAGCTTAACGAGTACCAGGTCTCCGTCCAACCCTGTATGGAGATGTCTTCTTTTAACAGAAATTTTTGGGATATTCTCTGAATCTGTATAAACGAAGCCAGTATCGTTCTTGATCTTCAGATTTCCTTTAAATGTGGATTCGCCCTTTTGTGCCGATAGCGTATATCTTCGGCGGGCGGATTTTTCCAATACGCCCTGATTTTCTAAGAATTTCAGGGTATTTCTCAATAATTCATAATCACCGGAGTTAGAAGGGATGCCGACGGCTCGCGATAATTCATTTAATTTAAGTGGTTTGTCCGCTTCCACGAATACCTTGAGCAGTTGTTCAGTTAATACTTTCTGGTCCATAACTTTCACTTATAT
>CAYQTZ010000499.1:0-2164 GCA_964420565.1 uncultured Hyphomicrobiales bacterium | reverse complement strand
ATATTATCTGCAATTAGTATTTTTAAACCATTTTTGGTTTTTATAGTGCCTTTGATTTTGACAGATGCAGCATCTGCCATTTTAGCTAAGCGATTTCCTGCGAAGCTTCCATCGGCATAATAAACGAAGTAAGGAGTGTTGCCGCTATAAAATAGTACCAACTGTCCTTTATCTACGAGGCTTGTTGCTTGTGCTGCTGAAAGGCGTTTCGGATTGCTTGTTACCAGATCGTTCATGCTGATAATATAGCCTTCCATTTCTCCTTTGGACGTAGTTGCCGCAGGAGCATCTTTCTTTTCTGTTCCTTTAGTAGCATCTGTTTCTGTGGGAGTTTCAACGCTTTCGGTGGTTTGAGGCACTTCGGCGTCGGTAGTTTCACCGGCATCCTCGGGCTGTTCCAGTGCCTTTTCTTCGAGAGCGGTTTGGTCTTCTGTTGGCTGCTCCTGATCTTCTTTTTCTTTTTCAGAACATGCAATAAGAGCAATTGCAAAAAGTATGATCAAACTGATATGAAAAAATCTTTTCATTTTTAATTTCCTTGAATTTTAAGATACATTAATTATTGATAATTAGTTGATCTCATCATAAATGATGATGTTTATTCCATGTTTTGTTAAAACTCTGCCTTTAACGGTAATGGATGCTTTATCTGCATGCCTGGCGAGTTCTTTGCCGGCATAGAATCCATCGGCATAATAGATAAAATACAAGCTGCCGTTATTCGCTTTTAGTACTAAAGGCTGGGCTCTTTTGAACAGATCAACTGCCTGAGATTTACTTACATTGCCATCCTGATTTACCACTATAGCATTCAAGCTGGCTACTGTTCCTTTTACTTCTTTAGATGATTGGGATACAACACTGCTGTTTAATCCTGCGAAGAAGAAAAGAAGTGCTATCGCAAAAAATGTAATTGTATATTTTTTCATGATTTTTTCTGATTTATTCTTAAACATAATAATTTTATAATAGATAATGCCTGCTCAGAAAACTTCGGAGCAGGCATATTCTTAATATTATTTTGTGTTGCTTGTTCCAACGGAAACACTTTCTGTTCTGGCATAAGGTACGCCAGGTGTCATCTGATAAGATACTATACATTTTACGTATCTGTCTGGTGAGCTACCCTGTAGGAAGCTACCATCTTTATACTCTACAAAAACTTTTGCATAAGTAAATTCTGTATTGCCTGGCTCGACTACACGGCAGATCATTACAAAGCTGCTGTTGTATTGAGTAAGGTCAATTCTTCTTTCTTCGAAGCTAAAAGCAACATTCAAAGCTTCGCTGTCGAAAACTTCGTCTAATGATTCTGCATCAATTACCTGATGTCCTATTTGAACTACTTTGCGGTCATCAACAGGTGGAAGTGATGTCCAGTCAATCAATCTGGGTGATGCAATAATTAATTCGCCACCTTCAGAGTCAAGACCAAGGTCCCACATTTCGCCATCGGATGTTTTCCAGGACATCGGACCGTTATATTCCGGGAAATCAGGGTCGATATAGTAAAAATCGAGTCCGCTGCCGAAGCTTGATGTATATTCATACATTTTGATCTCGCTACCTGTACCTGCTAATGTAAAGCGGGTGGATGGCGACCAGACTACTGAAGCACCAATGCTTTCCTCATCATTTGTGTAAAGAGCTTTAACAGTAATTGTGTAAACTTCGCCTTCTGTAAGCCCGGTAATAGTGTACATATCAGTACCAGCATCTGCATACCAAGGGGCAAATGCGCCTGGATTTACTTCTATCATGTACTTATCAAATAAAGCGTTCGTCTCAGATGGGGATTGATCCCATTTGATTTTAATAGTTTCGCTGTCAATTGATGTTGCCTGTACGTTTGTTACTGGTTCTGGTTTTTCCGTGTCGGGAGTAACGGTGTTATTCTCCTCACAGGAAATGAGAACGAGAGCCATTACTGATAAAATGGCGATAAAAACTTTAAAGTTAAAGAATTTCATAATAATTCTCCTTTTAATAAAAATGTTAACAAAAACAATTATTCATCTTTCTATTTGTTAATTAACGTTAATCTATATGAATTGTTTTAATTTACCAATAATCAAAAAAAGGGCTTATTGCTGAAGCTCTCAAAAAGCATAGTATTTTTCATAAGAATATATATCAAGTAATCCCTTCCCTATTTGATTATGGA
>CAYQTZ010000498.1:0-2200 GCA_964420565.1 uncultured Hyphomicrobiales bacterium | reverse complement strand
CAATCATTGGACATTAGGAGTGTCCTTAAAACTTGGCTTGGAGGAAAGTAAGGAAAACCTTTAAAAGAATTAAATTACTTACCTTTAGACCACTTTAGTCCTTTAAGTAACTTCCAAAACTTAATTCCAAGAACCTAAAGACCTAGATATAGGAATCCTAATAAGGAGTATCGGAAAGAAGTCAACACTCAGTTCTTTAGTATATATATTTAACCAATATCAAAATGTTTTAACCTTTTTTAAGGTATTTAAAAAAAACTAAAACTTTTTCCAATAACAATGATATATACTATAAAGGAAGTATAACAAATAATATATAAGACAATGATATTTAATGAATTAAGGAATTCTGATATAACTGCCATACCGCTTACAAAAGAGCTGATACCAATGTTAAAATACTTAAGGAAATACTGGTTTGCTTATCCGAGTAAGTATGAACTCAATAAATGGGACAATGATCTTAACGTTCATGGATATGGGATAATATGCAATGAGCTAACCAAAGTCAGGTGCTTTGATATTGATGACAAAAACGACCCTGAAAGAATGATAAGCAAGAAATTCCTTTCTAAACTCCAGAAAGATCATCTTGAGATTTACGATAAACTCTATATTGAAAGCACAAAGAGCAATGGACACCACCTCATTTTCAAAGCATCGTTGTCAGATGCGGTAAAAGATTCATTGAAAAAAACAAAAATTAGAAATGAAGAAAACCAAAGTCTGATTGATATATTTATTGACAAAAAAATGGTTGTTGTTTCTCCAACAGATAAATATGAACCTGTTAGTGGAAGAATTTTTAACTTAAAATGGCTGACAGAGCTTGAGGTATTGATATTATTAGACATAGCCAAATCATTTGACAATGACTTCAAAAAGCAGAACAATTCGAGAAAACGACCTAATGTGATAGTTCCCGTAGCTCAAATAAACAACAATAATGATAAGGAAGATGATGACATTGAACAATACAATAACAGTAATGATTTTATTGGATTATTGGTTGACCATAAGTGGAAAATATATAAAACGATCAGTGATGAAATTCACTTTACAAGACCTGGCAAAGAAAATGGAACATCAGCAGTATTCTATCAAAAGACAAGACTCTTTCATGTTTTTACATCGAATAGTGAATTGGAACAGGATAGGACATTAACTCCATTTCATCTGTTTATCATCTATGCAGCTAAAAACAATGAGAAGTTAGCTTATAAGATGCTGAAAGAGAAATCAAAAAAATCAATAAGAATAAAAACATCTGGCTACTTATCATTTAAAGAACATCTCTTCAAAGAACTTGCTTTTGAAATAGAGGGACAAAAGATCAAGAACAGCTACCTTTTCAAAATGTATCTTGAATATGCAGAGAAAAATGGATTCAGAGATTGTTACCCTCAATGCACATTCATAAAGCTAATTAGAAAAGATGCTAAGTTCTATAAATGGCAGGCAATAAGTATAAGGGGTAACATAGGAGATTTTACACGATTCGAGAAGTCTGAAAAATTACAAAAAAAATACAATTTCTTCACTCAGAAAATTACAATAATTGAACTCCCCAAACACACAAATAGCAAGAGATAGCAAGAAATAGAATGTCATTTTTGTAAGTCAGTTGTAATTCGATGAGAGTCGAAATAAAAAAGGCAAGAAAAATGAATATTCATAAGTTCTTGCCGTTATTAGTTTTAATCACTGTGCCCGGAAGAGGATTCGAACCTCCACGCCCTTAAGGACACTACACCCTGAATGTAGTATGTTCATTCTATTTCTTTACCTTTTTCTACTCCTCTACACACGATAACTATTTGTATAACTTAATATATAATCTATGTTTACTGGAATACTCTGATTTTCTACCATTTTTCTATACTTTCTATTCTTTACTATTCTTTTTTATTTTATTTGTAATTTTTTGTAATTTGTAATTACAATAGAATGAAGTTCTATTTCTTACTATTTTCAGAAAAGTGAAAAACTATGAAAACCATTAAAGATGAATTAAAAGCAAGAAACTATGGAAAGAGAATCAAGATAAGAGCTCAGAAAACAAAAGAGGGATACAGCTTATATCTTGACCTTCACAACAACTACAAAAGACAATTTAAGTTTCTTAAGCTATACGTACCTGAACAGAAGATAATATCAAAGAAGACAAGAGAAACGCTATCTATAGCTGAGAAGATAAGAG
>CAYQTZ010000497.1:0-2201 GCA_964420565.1 uncultured Hyphomicrobiales bacterium | reverse complement strand
ACTTATTCTGTCTAATCTGTCTGCTAAAGTTTTGGTAAAGTAAGCAGGCATATGCTGAACTATAAACATTGGCACTGGCAGATTGCCGGGTATATGCTTTAATAAATCCATAAGAGCAGGGGGACCGCCAGTAGAGATACCAACACCTATTACACTTACTTCATATTGGCTGGGTTTAGATTTTTTTGATATATAGTATTTATGTTCAGTGGCTTTTTTATTAATGGCGTTAATAGTTTTTGCTGTAGGCTCGGTAGTTTTGACAGTCATTTTAGTAAGCAATCTTTTGCGAATAAAATGATTAGACAGCGAGCTATTGCTCCCGACAGACCTTACCTTGTCAATCAGGATTTCTTTCATACTATCCATTTCCTTAAAGCCTGCTTTTTTGGGGATAAAATCAACAGCTCCCAATGATAGAGCTTCTATAGTGGCATCTGCCCCTTCGGAAGTCAAAGTGCTGACCATAAGAACAGGCACAGGATTAGTGGCCATAATTTCTTTTAGTGCTTCAATTCCGTTCATTACTGGCATTTCAATATCCATAGTAACTACGCTTGGCTTGAGTTTGGCAACTAATTCCACTGCTTCTTTGCCAGTTCTAGCTTCGCCCACTACCTCCATGCCTGCAGATCGAAGAATTTTTGATATCGCCTGCCGCATAAAATAAGAATCATCTACAACCAGTACTCTTATATTACTCATTGATCATTCCGGTGCTTAGTGTATTATAAAATGAATACCGCCAAGTGGCCTTTCCCGAAGTTAATAAAAAATTAAATCCCGGCAATATCAAGATCAGAATTTCTGCATACTTGCATTTCTTTTCTTTGATGCAGTGTTAATAAGTTCAACAACGTCTATTATCATTATTACTCTGCCGTCACCCATTATAGTAGAACCGGCTATACCGGCTATACTTCCAAGATACTCGCCGAGAGATTTTATTACAATTTCCTGCTGGCCTAATAATTCATCTACAACTAAGCCCACTCTTTCTATACCAAGTCCAACAATAACTACATAACGATTGCCCAATTCATCAGGTGCTCCCGGGACTCCGAGAGTTTTATCCAAACGTATGAGCGGGTTTACATCGTCGCGTATCCTTATCACTTCCTGTTGGTTTACCGAGTAAACAGATTTTGGATTAACGGCAACCACCTCTATTACGGAGCTTAAAGGTATTGCATAAGTTTCATCTAAAATTCTTACTAACAGACCCTGTATGATGGCGAGAGTCAGCGGCAGTTTAATTATAAAAGTTGAACCTTTGTTTATTTCAGATTCAATTTCTATCATTCCTTTTAGATTCTGAATATTTGTTCTGACCACATCCATACCAACACCTCTGCCCGAGACATTTGAAACCTTTTTGGCAGTTGAAAACCCAGGTGTGAATATCAACTGCAGAGCTTCGCGGTCTGTCATCTGTGCTGCCTGCTCTTCGGCTATTACGCCTTTTTCAATTGCCTTTTCTTTAAGCTTTTCAGGGTCCATCCCAGCTCCGTCGTCGGATATCTTGAGCACAATATTATTGCCTTCCTGATCAGCATCCAGCGTAATAATGCCTATTGGGGGTTTGCCTTTTGCTATGCGTTCATCTTCATGCTCGAGTCCATGGTCGCAGGAATTGCGTATCATGTGAACAAGAGGGTCGTTGAGTTCCTCTATAATACCGCGATCAATTTCTGTTTCTTCGCCTTTTACTATGAGTTTTATTTTCTTTTTGAATTCTTTAGAAAGGTCGCGGACTATTCTGGGGGCTTTCTGGTATAATTTAGCAACAGGCACCATACGCATACGCATTACCGCTGCCTGAATTTCTGAAGTTACAAAATCTATCGAAGCGGTTGTTTCGCTAAGATCGCGAGCGAGTTCTTTATTTGCTTCGGTTTCCTCTATATTCTCTGTGATTTGAGCAAGCCGGTTTCTGCCAAGGACTAATTCGCCGGAAAGATCCATCAAAGATTCGACTCTTTCTATGTCAATTCGTATTGTTTCGCTTGTTTTACCAGGCATTTTTTTTGCTGGTGGTTTAGTTTTCGACTGAGTAGCAGCTGGCATAGAAGTAGTCTCCTTAGGTTTTTCTTTGCTTTCTGCTGGTTGTGTGGGCGGCGCCTGAGGTGTTGGTTTTTCTTCTTTTGTGGCAGCTATTTCCTCAGTTTCTTTAATGATATCGTCCGTATCGTCAGCTTTTT
>CAYQTZ010000496.1:0-2201 GCA_964420565.1 uncultured Hyphomicrobiales bacterium | reverse complement strand
ATTAGCTTCTCGAAGTCGAGTAAAAAGTTTCTCTAAATGTTCTAAATGTTCTTTAAATGTGGAACTAAATATCACTATATCGTCAATATAAACAAGCACATTATGTAAATCCCCTAAAATAGTCTCCATATTACGTTGAAATGCTGCCCCTGCGTTACTTAGACCAAAAGGAACGACCTCAAATTGATAGAGCCCTTTATTCGTAATAAAAGCTGTTTTTTCTTTTGATTCTTCTTCAAGTGCCATTTGCCAATATCCACTTACTAGATCCATTGAAGAGAAAAATTTTGAATTTCGTAGCTTGTCGATAGTTTCCTCAATTAGTGGTAACGGGTAATTGTCTTTTACGGTAACTGAATTGAGTTTTCTAAAATCGATGCAAAATCTTTCCGAACCATCATTTTTTTTTACGAGAACAATTGGTGATGCCCATGGACTTTTTGATTTCGAGACTATCCCTTGTTTTAGCATATCATTTACCATTCTATCGATTAATTCCTGCTTCGCATACGGCACTCTATAGGCTCTTTGTTTTATAGGTCTATTGTTTCCTGTGTCTATTTTGAACTTGTTTTTATCACAATAACCGATGTCTCCTTCTCCTTTTGAAAAGACATCTTTAAATTTATTTATTAAATCTAGAAGACTCTTTTTTTCTTCTGCTGAAAGGCATGTTTCGGACCAGTTAATCAAATTTTTCAAATCTACTTTGTCATAATTCCCATTCTTCCATGGAACTTCTATTTGTCTATCGATTTCTTCAACGTGAGCTATCACAGTTTGGGGGTTAATTTTTATATCATATGGATTTTTGTTTAAAATAATTAATGGAATCTTTCCTTTATTACTTTTTGTTACATAATCTGGGACTGTCCATTCTGTTGATTTGTTTACTGCTTCAATGTAAATAGTCTTGTTTGATTCGAACGGTAAATTTAGCCATATTGTCTTCTGAGAGTTAGCTTCAATACAAGCTGGTGATTTTATTGCCAAACATGCTTCTCTTTGGTTCTTTTTTACGATCAACGGGCAGAATGTCCCCCCGATACATAAACGTTTTTTGCTAAAATCAATAATAGCTCCCTGACTTAAAAGCATATCAGTGCTAAGAAGAAGATTTGTTGCCAAATTATCGATTACTTCGCACTTTTGAATAAAACAATAGTTTCCAAAGCTAATTTTTGCATTTGCATCCCCTTTTGAGATTAGCTCGCTGCCGTTTGCTGAGACCCACTTGTTCTTGATTGCTTGTTGTAATGGCTTCATATTTAATTGTTTAGCTAATACTGAGCTTATCATTGTTTTTGCGGCTCCGCTATCTAAAGTGGCTAAGATTTTTGTTCCATTGATAGTGACTTTTACGTATGTTGAAGTTATGTCATTGTGAGGGTTTGTACTTGAGTGATAGAGCACTGGGAGACCCCACGGACTTCCAGTGCTTTTTAATTTAAATTTTTGTTTTTGTTCTCATAGGGATAGTTAAAAGTGTTTCTCTTCCTTAGGAAACAATTTTTTGCTATATGTCCCCTCTTTTGGCAAACATAACATTTTCTTTGAGGTGATACTGATCTACTACTGCTTCTACTTTGATTGTACTTCCGGTTTGAATAGTAACTCTTTGACCTATTCCGTCTATTTGAAAATTCCTCCCTATTAGCTCCTCTACTTTTTCTAGGATCCTCCGCGTTAGTTTTATTATCGTTATATCGATCTGTGTCAATCTTGTTAATTGTCATCGTGCTTAGTCTTAACTCGAGTGATTTTTCTATTTTACCCGCCAATTCTACCGCTTCTTCGTAATTTTTCGGTTCCGTTGTGCACATAATACTCTGTATTTCCGGTATTATACCTGTCCTGAAACGACCCAATAATGCCTTGTTGGCATCTTCGCTTGCGCTCGATTTAAATGCTTTATTGAAAGCTTTTTTCAAAGTTGCCGAATAGTCGTCAATTGTTTCTCCATTTTTCTGTGTTTTGTTAAAAAATTCTTGTAGATATGCTATATTGTTTGATCTGTCCATTTTATCTATTATTTTAAATTTCACTCTTTCGTATACATGTTTACTTTCTTGAGGCATATCATACCATGTATTAAGGGCTTTGTCTTTCAACCATACAGGTAATTTTCTCCCTTTTTCCTCTCTTGACCAACCATTCGCGAAAGCTTTTCTATCATACTGGTTAAACCATTCATCCACATC
>CAYQTZ010000495.1:0-2203 GCA_964420565.1 uncultured Hyphomicrobiales bacterium | reverse complement strand
AATGTGCTGTTACATTCCATTAATAGCGTTCTGATTCTATGGTTATTTATTTCACTTGGTTTTCATCAAAAAAAATCATTGGTATTTGCAGCACTTTTTTCTGTACATCCTTTGTTTACACATGCCGTAGTATGGGTGCCATCCAGAAATGATTTGATGCTGGTATTATTTATTATTCCATCATTTATTATGTACATAAGATATTTAAAAGAAAATAAATTTAAGTATCTGATATATCACTTGATATTGTTTCTTGCAGCTGTTTTTACAAAGGAAACGGCTATGGCATTCCCAGGTATTTGTTTATTGTATTTCTTTTTTTTAAATAATAAAAACAAAAGAGGTATATCTGCATTATTCTCTAAATCAAACATGACAAATATATTCTTATGGATATTAGTAATATTAAGTGCTATTCTATCAAGAATAGGTTCTATAGGATTTAATTGGACAAGAAAAGAATTTGGCTTCGGCTCTTTACTTGATAATATATTGATAGTTCCCGAGATACTGGCAAAATACATTGCTCCATATAATCAGCCAGTTCTTTCTAACTTTAATACCATTACAAGCATTATTGGTGTAGTTGCTATCATACTATTAGCTGTTTGGCTTATAGTGAAAAAGAATAAGAATTGGAGTATGATAATATTTGGTATGATATGGTTTATACTATTTATAATTCCTGGTTCAATGTATCGCCATTCCTACGCCGATTATTTTTATGATTATTTAGACCACAGAGCATATCTGCCAATGATAGGGATTTTTTTATTTCTAATGACTATGATACCCGATAAATTATTAGATTTTAGCAAAAAGTGGGTAGCGGTTATATTAATTATAATTGTGTCTTCGTTAGCTGCTCTGTCCGTTATTCAAAGCTATAATTACAAGAATCCCGTTAGATTTTGGTTTAAAGCCATAAAAGATAATCCATATAAAGCCGGGTTTTATTTATCGCTTGGCAAATCTTTACTCAAAGAGGATAGGTACAAAACTGCACAGAAAGTGCTATTAAGAGGTATTAATCTAATGCCTCACGAAAAGAATTTTTACCTTTACCTGGGAGAAATTAATTTTAAACTGAATGAATTTGATCAATCAATCAAATATTTGAATCAATATCTACAGATTAATCCTATTGACCCCGATATACTAAAGAATTTAGGCGGTGCATATGCAAATTTAAAGCAGTATGACCGGGCAATACAAGTGTGGGAAAAAGCCATAATTTCAATTTCTGATACAGAAGCTCAGGATGACTTTAGGCAAAGTATTGCTCAGGTAGCCGCTCAATCTGGCGATATCCTTACTGCCTATAAACACGCAAGTATGCTGAGTGATAATCCTAAATATATTGAAATAAAATATAGAACTTACATAAAATATGCCGAATATCTAAGAAACAATCGAAAAGCTGATGAAGCTATAGAAATATTAAAAGAAGCTGTATCAATGCGGCCTAATGATTGGTATGCTTATTTATCACTGGCGGATCATTACCTGTTTTCGGGTGATATCGACCGTTCTATTAACTACTTGAATAAAGCTGCTGAGCTTGCTCCTGATAATCCGAATGTACTCAGAGCTTTAAGACTGTTTTATACTGATATAAGACCCGACAAAGAAAAACAAGAATACTATGATAACATACTAAAAAATCATGGCGAAAAGTAATTATGAACAAATATGAAATATAAAATTATGAGTAATAAAAAAGCAAATATTACAGGCAAAAAACATACAAGTGATACTAATAAATCAAGCCAAAACAAATCATTGATCTATCAGTATATTAAAAAATACCCTATATGGATAATTGCCTTTCTTGCTGTGGTTATATACTTCCAGACATTCTTTTTTGGGTTTGTTAAGTTAGATGATATTCCTATCATTGAATTCAATCATGAATATTTCAGCGATATTTCAAATATCCCTGATGCATTTACACGCGATGCCTTTATTAGAGACGAAGGTTCTTTCTATCGCCCTTTGCAAACCGCAATGTTTATTCTGGAAACTAATATTGCAGGAGGGAAACCCTATATATTTCACATCACAAATGTATTGCTTCATGCTTTCACTTGTGTCGGAATATTTCTAATGTTCAGAAGAATTGATCTGAAAAATAATGTGCCTTTTATTGCTGGATTGATATATGCCGTTCATCCATTATTTACTCATGCTGTAAGCTGGATAC
>CAYQTZ010000494.1:0-2211 GCA_964420565.1 uncultured Hyphomicrobiales bacterium | reverse complement strand
AGTCCCTTCTTCGAATCTCCCATTCTCAAAGTTATCAATTGCAGAAAAGCCGCTAACTGATAATGATACAAAAAAAAACGTCCCTTGCCCACCTTTAATCCATTTAATACTATTATTGTTCTTTCCCTCTGAATTTTGACCCATTTTTTTCATTAAAATTGACCCACCTGCAAATATAATAATTATTTTTTAATATCCTTCATTCTATAACTGTTCCCCTGAATAATTAAGTTGTAGCTATGATGCAAAAGTCTGTCAAGGATTGCAGAAGCAACGACATCATCCTGAAAGACAGTTCCCCATTGATCGAACGATTTGTTTGACGTGATAATGGTCGCCTTCTTTTCATATCTCGAGGCAATGACTTTTAAGAACATTGTCGCTGTTTTCTTGCTTAACTCAAAATAACCGAGTTCGTCTATTATAAGGAGATCTATTTTATTTAGTAATGAAAAGAATTTATTGAGCTGTCCTGTTAAATCCGACTCTGCGAGTTGATCAACGAGCGTCTCGCAAGTATGAAAAAGGACTCGTCGCTGCTGCTGACAGGCATTGACAGCCATGGCTATTGCGAGATGTGTCTTGCCAACACCCGGAGGTCCAAGCAAAAGTATGTTCTTCGCTTCGTCAATAAAGCTAAGGTTGGCTAGCTCGCGTATAAGCTTGTCGTCAAGCTGTGGCTGAAAAGAGAAGTCAAACTCCTCTATACGCTTGATCTGAGGTATTCCACAAGTCTTTAGCCGGCGATTGATCGAACGCTCTTTCTTTGCCATGATCTCGTTTTCAGCTACTCGCATCAGGAAATCACGGTATCCCAGCTTATTTTTTACGGCATTATTGACTTCTTCTTCATAATGCTGCCGAATATAAGGCAAAGAAAGCTGCTTAAAATAATCATCAAGTCTGCTTTTCTGATCCATTTTTGTCTCCTTTAATATTATAATAATCTAATGATCTTTTAATATTGATATTTTTATATTGGTTCTCCTTTATAGGAGTTATACTGATTGGTTCAATGTCGTATTCAGAAGCATTATCTTCTAAATATGTTTTAATAATTACGGCATTGTAGTAATTGTATTTAAGGCATTTATGAAAAGCATTTTCAATGTTGTCCATTTCGCTCATATTACTCCTCCTATTTCGGAGTGAAGTACCCTACTAAGATGTCAATCAATATTTGTAATTTAATCATTTTTCTTTAAAAAATAACCTGTGATAGATTGTTGCTCTTGCTGCTATTCCTCTTGCAGCCCTCTGCTTTGTACTTTTCTCATAGATGAGCCATTTCGCTCGATTCTGTGGGCTGAATGAACGATCGTGCCCAGAATTGCATAAGAAATGGTGGCATCGCCGGTCACTTTGTAACATTCGGAAACAGGAAACTCTCTGTTTTGAATAAGTTATGTATTTAATTAATGGGAGCGCTCATACAAATATATTTGTATCAAATGATAATTCTGAGGATTATATTACCAATATCTGGGATGTGAAATCAGATGAAATTATTTATTATGATGTTTTTCAACCAAGGGAGTTATCAAACAATTTGAAATATTTATCAAATTTTCATTCTACAATTGAAAATGATACTACATTTTTATTCTATGAAATAATTGATATGAATAGTTCTGAAGTTGTATATTCAATAACTTCAAATACCCATAAAAACAGAATAGTTGTTGAAAAGTTCAGCAACAATGAGGAATCCTTAGTTTATTTCACTTCAATTGAAAATAGTAAAGATTCTATTTGCGTTTATGATTTAAAACAAAATGAATTGAGCAATTCTTTTCCTGTTGAAATTGATAGTCTATCATTATTTAGATTATTCAGATTGACAGACAATTGTAAATATGCAATACACGCCGAAGCTGATAAACTTAGAATTTATGATTTAAATAATGGAAATTTAATCCAGAAAATCAATGAATATCAAAGTAAAATCATAGAGTATTACGTATCACTAAATAATAAACTGATCATTATTTAGTATGAAGATGCAACACTGATTTGTTATAAACTTGATGATAGTATTATAACATCTGTCAATAATGATTTATCATTTATTAATTTTACATTATTCCCCAACCCCGCCACCTCCCATATTACTTTATCTCTCGGCGATGAATTTATTTCAGCACCAGAGATAGATGTTATAGATTATCTGGGGAACGTGATAAGATGGACTCCATCTGCCAGATGGAGTCC
>CAYQTZ010000493.1:0-2213 GCA_964420565.1 uncultured Hyphomicrobiales bacterium | reverse complement strand
TATCTATTTACCAAAAAATGACTTGTCTGATAGCTATAACAGGATTTCATAAAAGTAGGGAGCCAAGTGCTGTCGTGCAAAAAGCTATCACAAATTTCACAAATTTCACAAAAAATACTGCTATGATGAATTTTTTTATTGTTTTTTAAACAATAAATATTATTTTAGCTTGTTAATTTCTTTTTATTATAATTAGAAACACTTGTTAAAATAATATATATTTAAATAAAATGATCAATCCGAATTTAGCTTTCGAAGAAGAATTATATTACGAGTATCTTAGAAATCCCCAATCTGTAAGCCCTGAATGGAAACAGTATTTTGATAAAATACATGGTACAAGCGTTCAGCCATACGATTCAAGTGGGCAAATAATCGAACCGGGGAGCAAACCGCAAACCGCTGAAAGAAATGCTACTGACAGCTCTATTCCTGTTCTTCGCGGAGATCAGCTCGAGGAATTGGCTTCCATCCAGCAAATAATCTCAGATAACATGGAAAGCAGTATCAGAGTTCCTACTGCTACTTCCGTCAGGTCTATGCCCGTAAAACCACTGGACGAGAACAGACGTCTTATAAACAAATATTTGCTGAATCTAAAACGCAATAAAATTTCCTTTACGCATATTCTTGCATGGGCTATTGTAAAAACTCTGATGAAATTTCCACAGATGAATCATGCCTTTTTACGCAAAGACGGCAAGAGCTATAGATTGAAAAGACCGGATATTAATTTTGGACTTGCCGTAGATATTACGCGACGGGACGGAACGCGTCTGCTGTTAGTTCCAAATATAAAGCACGCACAGAAATATCATTTTTCAGAGTTTATTGAAAAGTTCGACGAACTGATATATAAAGCAAGAAACAATAAATTAGAAGTTGATGATTTTGCTGGAACATCAGTAACTCTTACTAATCCCGGTATGATAGGCACTACTTTTTCTAATCCGAGATTAATGGAAGGACAGGGCTTGATAATTGCTACTGGCTCTATAGATTATCCAACAGAATTCCAGGCAGTAAGCACAGAAATAATGACTACTTTTGCCATCTCGAAAGTTGTAACAATATCAAACACTTATGACCACAGAATAATTCAGGGTGCCGAGTCTGCCGAATTTCTTAAATATATGAACAGGCTTCTGCTCGGCGAAGAAAGATTTTACGACCAGATGTTCTCAGCTCTGAAAGTACCTTTCGAGCCGATACGCTGGGAATCAGATAAGTCTAATTTAAATCCTACTGGTCAGTTCGACGTAAAAGAGATGATAGAGAAAAGCGCCCATGCTATACTGCTGATAAATGCTTATAGAGTGCGCGGTCATCTTGTTTCCTCGACAAATCCCTTGGGCTTGCAATCGTATTATTATCCCGAATTGAATCCATCATATTACGGTTTCAATATCTGGGATTTAGACCGCAAGCTTCACGCTGATGATTCCTGGGAAAGCAATTATATGCCTCTTCGGGAGATAATTGAATTGCTCAGGGATACCTATTGCGGCCCTATAGGTATTGAATTTATGCACATACAGGTCCCCGAAAAGAAAGAATGGATTAAATCTACTTTAGAGAAAAACCGAAACTCTATAGATTATACAAAAAAAGAAAAACTACATATTTTCGATAAGTTAGTTAAGGCAGAAGAATTCGAAAATTTTCTGCATACTAAATTCGTCGGCTATAAAAGATTTTCACTTGAAGGCAGTGAAGCTTTGATAGTTTTACTAGATAAGATATTCAATAATGCAGCCGAAAGTTCTCTTGACTCAATAATACTTGGTATGGCACACAGAGGGCGACTAAATGTATTAGTTAATATCCTGAAAAAAGATCTCGCAAAAATATTTGATGAATTTGACGAAGCAATTGACCCAATACATTACGAGGGTTCAGGAGATGTGAAGTATCATCTTGGCGCCAAAGGGACATTTGTATCTAATAATGGCAAAAAAGTGAAAGTCGTGCTTTCGCCGAACCCAAGCCATCTCGAATTAGTTGACCCAGTAATCGAAGGTATGGCAAGAGCTACGAGTAATAGTATAAACGACACACATTACGAAAAAGTCCTTCCGGTACTCGTCCATGGCGATGCCGCTTTCGCCGGGCAAGGGATAGTAGCCGAAACTCTGAATCTTTCGAATTTAGAAGGTTACAAAACTGGCGGAACTATTCATGTTATAATCAATAATCAAATCGGCTTCACTACA
>CAYQTZ010000492.1:0-2221 GCA_964420565.1 uncultured Hyphomicrobiales bacterium | reverse complement strand
TCATCATTATAAACAGGTGAAGTTTCAATCCATGATCCACTCCAAATCATTCTATGAATATTCCATGCCTGATTTAAAGGTACGAATACTTTAGAATACCCATAGCTATCTGTAATATCATCTTCTACTATTGCTTCGTGATATTGATATGGAGCCAATCCGCTATTATATCTTAATCTACCTTTTAATATATCTGTTGGCCTATCGTAACCTTCGATATACTGCTTTGCCAAAAGATCCTGAATTTTCACCCCTGTCGTTTCTGTTTCAGGATCTCCTTTTATATACCAACTTGACGTGCAATCATCATAGGCCGCCCCCTTCCTTAAAACCCAAAACATATCATCCGTATCAGGATGTGATGCTGTTGGATTACTTATGTCTGCAAAACTGTCGCAATGAGCTATCTTTTCTTTTACTATATTATATGATGCCGTGTCATTGTCTTTGGTGTATATCCTTGTAGGTAAATATGAATTAGAGTAAGAAGGTTCAATACTTATCCTTCTTATATTTAGTGCACACGTTGTATCATCATTATTAAAAACCTCAAACACATGGAATCTAAATGCTCCTGAAGCGCCATCCGGAACTCTCGCGTCATATGGTATTGTTAAAGTAGCATAATCCGTCATGCTGCTTCCGATCTCTGAATGCACATCAAATTCATAATGCTGCTCGGAACCAGTCCAAATAGGATGATCACCAGGGTATCCTTGTGGCTGCCACCAAAGACTCTCATTTACAAAGGAAAAAGCAAAATGCAGAACACAATTAGTACCCCCTGAATATGTTGCCTGAAATTCTATTACAAAATTTATGCTTGTAACGTGTTCAAGATAAAAGTCTATATACGCAGCCTGGGATGGATCAGTTATAGAATCGCTCTCTCCTAAACTTATATATCCATCAGACGCACTGAATGACACACCCACATCATATTGCCAGTAATAAGGATCATCAGTCCCTTCATGGGTAAAATCGTCAAATTCACCATTAAGGCAGACATTAGGTTTTCTGCCAGGGTCTGCTGTGATTTCAACTCTGCCCGCCCTGGGCTTTTTTTCTATTTCAGGGAAGGCCATCCATATGCCTGAATTGCTCGCCCTATTCCATTGTACATAATCGTTTGTATTAGAAAGATAAACCATTGGCGTGGCCGCAGTAAATGTTCTCACTGTATGCTTTGACCACATAGCGTTCGGCCTCTGTAAATACCATTGTAACTCGCTCTGAAAAAGCCTCGCTCCATATTTTTTTATAATATCTTTAATGACAGTATAACAATCACTCCTTTCATCTTTAACGGGCTCCCAGTATCTTTCACTGTAAAAATATACTTGATCAATGGGGGAATCGGCATCGGCTGAATTAAAATTATCCTCGTATATATTAATGCCTTCCTTAGTAGAAAGTAAAAGTCCTGTCTTTGCCAGGATATTGGATATTGCTGTCAGATCAGTTGTCAAATAATAATAAGGATCACCACTACCATCTTCATATTTTATTTGCTCTAATATTCTGAATTGATCAGTAGCGGTGAATGTCGCATAATATGGTTTAGTATTTAGCCGTCTGTAATATTGATTAGGTATTAAAAAACCATACCAGTAATTATTATACTCGGTAAATAGCAACACCCTTATAGCTTGGTCTGCTTCTGTAAACAGATCATCAAGCTCTGATTGATGAACAACTTGAATATCTAAACTTGAACTTACTATCGGTTTATATTTGTCATCTGTGTTATATCGTAAAACAGCAGGTTGTGGACCTGGCGTGAATGAAGTTATAGAACCCGAATATCCATCATATTGGAAATCAATGTTCCACAATACATTGCTAACGTCTTTAAAAGAAATCCTATATTTAGTCGCATAAGCCATTATGCAAATCCATCATATTTTTCCTGCCTCCCCAATACTCCCTGTAAATTTCTGCCGCTTATCTCAAAGGTTACATTGTGCTGATAATTAGAGGACGCTGCTGGTGTTTGGGCTGCCGTTTGCGATACAGCTTGCCATATACCAGTACCTATTTGAAGTGCTGCGCCGGCTATAACAAGAGGAAGTCCGGCGGGTAATGACTGAAGCCCTGCCATAATGAGTATGTTGCCCAAATTACTCAAAATAGCCTGTCCCAAATCTTCCAATCCACTTTCTGCACCAGATAAAGCCCTCCCAATAGCATTGCCTAATGAATCAAACTGATTAACCAGCAT
>CAYQTZ010000491.1:0-2224 GCA_964420565.1 uncultured Hyphomicrobiales bacterium | reverse complement strand
AGAAACTCTTCTGTTCTTAACTTTGTCATCTTCATTGTTTTCTTTAACCATTGGAGCTTTATTGCCAAACCCTTTCAATAAAAAGTCTGCTTTATTGATACTATCACCACCAATTATTTCCAGAAATTTTCTTGCCCTGTTCCAGCTTAGCTTAGCGTTTCTCATCTCGGAACCGCTCGAGCAAGTATGCCCCCTGATTTCTATAATGATCCTTTTATCATCAGCAATTTTAACAAGATCTTTCAACAGTTCCAAAAGCTTTTCCACCTTTGGTTGCTGCCCGTTTAATAGATTTGTGGAATTGAACTGAAAATTAATATAAGTATTTTCAATCTGATGAATAAGAGAATCAATTATCAATCCCTCAGATGGCTTTATTTCGTCAGTGTTTATATCTTTTACGCCCGTTATTAATGGGGCTATATCATATACTTTATCTATCCAATGTTGTGGAGCAGTGCCCTGAATGAATAGGATGTTTTTATCGAATGAAAAATTAACGCTTTCAGGTGCATCTAAGCATTTCTTAGCACGCTTAACTACGAATTGAGGCATTGCAGAAGTATATGGCTCCATCAGCAATATGACATCAGAACTGTCGAAACCGCTTTCCTGCCAGAGAGCATTGGGATACTCTGCAAACTCTTCCTTGAAACCTCTGACATACCTTTTGCCATCCTTACTGCCATCTTCAAGAATAATGAAACCGGGAGTTGATACCAATGTTTTCTTGAAACTGGACCATTTATATGATTCCCATATAAAACAGCTCCCCCAAAACAAGAGTAATACAGCTATGATAGATAGAATAACTATTGCAATCACCGGTTTTTTATTCTTTTTTTGGTCTGTTGTTTTCTGGTAAAGCAAAGATTCCAGATTCGGCTTAACGTACTGGAAGGGTTCAGTATCTCCGTCAAAATTTTTTAATTCCTTATGATATTGAATGTGAATAGCTTCTAATGCTTCGGAAAATTTCTCTCTCAAAGATTCAGGAGCATTACCGCGAATTACAAAAGCCAACACAGCTCCGGGGCAATCCTCGACCCATACAGTTAGTTCTCCTATATTTAATGTATTTAAACTTTCGTTATCCTGGAGTCGGAAAGAGTCGTGGACGAAATCCTGAATGGCTCTAAGCATGGAAGATACCAAATCAGCATCCTGAGAGAAGGCATATTCGAGTTTTGCCGACTCAAGCAAAAGCCCCGTCTTTTTGTGAATAAAAAATATTTGCTCTACCTGATAGATCAGAGTATGCATCAAAACGACTTCCGGGTAACTCTTGCCGCTGACTAAAGATTCGAATCGCCATTTCAATCCCTGCCAGCTAAATATATTTTGCATAGCACTATTGAAGGATTGCAACATACTTTTCAGAGCTTCGGAAACTGATTTGCGGGTAGCTGGACCGATCAGAGCATATAAGGAATCTGTAAGATCATTTGGGTCTTGCTCTATACTTTGTTTGAAAGTATCGTTCAGCAAAGGGATGAATGCCTGTGTCAGTCTATTCCCTTTTTGCATACTTCGGCGAATACCTTCGGGCAATATATCGCATAGCTCTTCAGATTGGACGTTGAAGCTGTCGAGTCGTTCGATTATAGCTTCTATCATCTTTCTCTCTTCGCCTACGAGCAGGGATTTAAGTTTTTCCCATTCAGGATAATTATTATTGCCCATTAATGGTGCCAATTAAGTAAAAAAATATTATTCTTCTCCGCTTATCCTAATAGCCATATCATTTAGGAAAGATGCTAAAGTATTTCTGTCAACTTTAGTGTCATGAAGCTCTGTAGTAACTTTTTTCATTTCATTCATTATTTCCTGCCGCTGGTCGGTCATATTTTCGGTAAGGCGTTTACCCTGTGTTAATATCTGATCGCGGATTTCGCGTTCGAAAGCATTTACAGAATCTTCGAATCCGGTGTATCGCTTCTCGAGCCGATTCTTCTCATTCTCTAACTCAAGGTCAGCATCCATACGTTTCGTTTGCTCTGTTTTCAATTTGTCTGTCAGAGATTTAATCTCCGTTTTGATATACTCTTCCAAATTCTCAAATATTTTTTTTGTGTCATCTTTCAAAACCTGAATCTCGTTATTCAGATTATCTTCAAGACGAGCAAACCGTTTGTCAAACTCTTTGATGTGCTTTCCGAAGAGGATGTCTCTGATTTGATCAACGTTACCAGATCCGTTATCTTCGTTTTTCTCAATCTTCTCA
>CAYQTZ010000490.1:0-2234 GCA_964420565.1 uncultured Hyphomicrobiales bacterium | reverse complement strand
GAAAAATATTGAAATTATTTTTTGGAAACGGCACTAGAATATTATGGCCGATTTCGATGGCAGTGGGTTCCAACGCATTCCTCATATCTGGCATGTACCCTGTTTGATATCGAAATGTGTATATAGCGACCCGTTCTGCCATATCGGGAATATTTTCAAAAGCAAAAAAAGCTGCAATGAATGGGTCTTCTGTCCAGTCTAATAAAGGCGAAGGAAAACCATGATGACGTAAATGAACCATGAACTGAATTATTTGCATACTCTTGGCATTTTCAGTTGGAAATAAATATATCGAACCAACCTTAAGGCTACTTATTTCTTTTTCGAGGTTAGGACACTTGTTTTTGAAGGTACACGAAGGACTATTCCATATTTTAAGCATCAGATTTAAATAAGAATCTACCGTGATGTCTTTTTTGACCGTTCGCTCTAAAATGCTTTCCAAATTCCATCTCGAATCTGCCTGTCCTCGATAAATAATTGGGGTTGTGGAGATAGTAGCTTGCCCGCTTTTCTTGAGTTCTTCTTTTTGAATATTGCTCTGTTTTACTATCTTTTCAAAGGCTTCCCAGCTGTCAAGATTATGCGTTTCCATAATTTTTCTTTTCATAAAAGTTGCCAACGCACCATTTTAACGATTGCCGATTTTCAATTTACAGCACCACCATTACCGTATTACTCGCTGCCTTATAGGCAGGTAAATAGTGCGTATATAAACTTTTCACTAAAGACTAAAGACTATTCACTTATAACACCACATTTACGGTGTTAGATTCCGGTCCTTCGCCTGCCTTATTTACCGCTATAACTCGATATTATTATACTACTTTTACCAGCCGGTTCAAGCAGAAGTTCGGGGTTGTGTGAGTAACTCTGTTTCAAATCTGCCCATCAGATTTCTATACTATCAAATCCATATCAGACATCACTTTAATCCGCCAGGCGAACGGCGGATAAATATGGGAAATCAGGGCTAATCAAATCCCACGAAAATCAAATGTGCCTTTTGCCCGAATAATGCTTAAAGTCCGTGTATGCCTTACCGTTTAGTCTTAGATTGCTCCTATATGAGAGATTACCCACCAAGCTGATCAGAGGCTGGCGGCGATGCCATAAGTTGCCAAATGCTCTGCGCAGAATGTGCGGCATGGAATAAAAGTCACGGTCGCATAAGGTCATTTCTTCGATGATTTTATCCAGAGACAAATGCTTATAATGAGCCACTGGAAAAGTCAGTGTGTAGTATTTCCAGTCTTCCGGGAATGTATCGAGGGCAATGCGATCCTCTGATTTCATCTGGTCCCACAAGCGTGTGCCGGGCAAGGGAGTTAGAAACAGCACGTTAAGATTGTCTAAACTGTACTGACGGGCCACCTCGGCAATACGTCTACCAATTCCAGCTTCGTCTATATCCAAACCGATAATAAAAGAACCCACTACCAGAATGTTGTGGCGTTGTATCCGCCGTACTGAGGCACGGAAATCTCGGCCTTTAAGAATGTTAAATTTCTTGCCGATCTCCCGAAGCCCCTCCTCCGAGGGGGACTCAAAACCAATGAAGACTCCTCTGCACCCCGCCTCTGCGGCTAAAACCAAAAGCTCTTCGTCATCGGCGAAATTAATGGTGGCCTGAGCAACCCATTCCTTTTGCAGATTCGCTTGTGCCATAGCACGGAACATATCCTTGGCACGGGCAATGTGTTCAGGGCTGGTGCCGATGAGGTTGTCATCCACCACCAGAACACGTTTTTCACGAATTGACTGGAACTCACGCACAACATCAGAAATTGGGCGTTGCCGGTAACGAGCTCCGTTAAATGCTGTCACGCTGCAAAAACTGCAGTTCAAGGGGCAGCCGCGAGTGGTCTGAATGGCACCAAAGGCGTATCCGGTATCCAGTAAATCATGACGAGCTAATGGAACATTTTTTATTTCTGCAATCCCTCCGTCATACCGGCGTTTCAGGCTGCCGCACCGAGCATCCTCCAGAACCTGTGGCCAGATGCTTTCAGCTTCTCTTGTGACAACCGAATCCGCATGCTCCATGGCCTCATCTACGCACATAGTTGCATGAATGCCGCCCATGACCACGGACACACCAATATTGCGGAAGTAAGTGGCCACATCATAGGCACGGTTTGCCTGCGAGGTGAAAGCGGTAATACCAACCAGATCCGGCTGCGGCATAGCCGAATAGTCCGGTACGCCGAGGTTCTCATCCACAATCGTGATTT
>CAYQTZ010000489.1:0-2240 GCA_964420565.1 uncultured Hyphomicrobiales bacterium | reverse complement strand
AAAGGCGGTGAAAGTTTCTTCCACCGCCTTTTTTGTGTGTATGGTATAGGGAATATGAACTTCTTAGACCATTGCAAAACCTAAGAAAATCCCACTATGTCCCCCTTTTAAAAAAGGGGACACTCCTGCAATAGATTACATACCAATGGTTTACTCCCTCCCTTGCTGGTAAGGGAAAACCGGGGAGGGATCATTTTTGGACTTTTGCAATGGTCTTTTCTTGCCCAATGCAAATTCAAACCTTTGGTTACGAACCATCGGAAGCTAAATTAGAGATGTTCAAGAAATTACTGGGGAATTATGGTTTGGCTCGAAATTCTCGTAACTCCCTTATTATTCATTCTGAAACCATGATTTAAATGATTAATCATCCTTGATTTACTTATAATCTGAGATTGCTTTAAAATCCTATAATCCTTCCATGGCAAGATCTTACTACGCAAGGGAGAGGGGAAGCCTTTGTTAAAATAGACATAGGCGTTTGGGTAGTTTTCTTCATCTTGACTTCATCTCAAATATTTACAGCCAAATTTTATCTTATGCTTTTCGTCTTTTATTATTTATATGATTAGATGTATATTGATTTTTTTTGCTGAATATTAAAATAATGACACACAAAGGAATAATATGCTGAAAGTTTCAATTCTAACAATTGGCGACGAGATATGTATCGGGCAAATTATCAATAGCAATGCTGCATGGATTGCTAAACGATGCTCTCAGATTGGATACAGGGTTATGGCACATTCCTCTATTAGAGATGACATGGATACTATGCTTTCAGAATTAGAAAGACTGACTGACATATCTGATATTGTTATCGTTACAGGCGGATTGGGGCCAACTCATGACGATATTACAAAGCCAGCTCTTGCTAAGTTTTACGACTGCGAAATTATCAGAAACGAAGAAGCTTTGGTCTATGTACAAAATTTCTTTGACGCAAGGGAGCGTACTATTTCTGAGAGAAATAAAAAGCAGGCAGAAATCCCTTCGAAAGCTATACCTTTAGAAAATAAGAACGGCACTGCACCTGGTATGAGATTCGATGATAATGGCAGGCAACTTTTTTCGCTTCCGGGTGTTCCTGCTGAGATGAAGCAGTTAATGAATGATTCTGTGATACCTTTTCTAAAAGAAAAAATTCAAAGCACTGGCGAAAGCGTGGAGATATATAAAACAATTCTTACTACAGGGATTCCTGAGTCAACTCTGGCAGATATGATTGGCAATCCAGAAGATTTTCTAAATGGCGGATCGCTGGCTTTTCTTCCTTCGTATCAAGGTGTTCGTCTTAGAATAGGAATTAATGCTGATAACATTGAGACTGCTGAAAAGAAACTCGATGAATTGGAAAAGTATCTATTTGATAAAGCTGGCAAGTACTTTTTCGGAGAGAATGAAGAAACTCTTGCTTCAGTTGTTGGAAAGATGTTGAAAGAAAGGAATGAAAATGTAGCTGTTGCTGAATCATGTACTGCAGGTATGCTTGGTGCTGCTTTCACTGATATTTCAGGAAGCTCGGCTTATTTCGAAGGTGGAATGTTAGTTTATAGTAACGAAGCAAAGATGCAGATACTCGGAGTAAGCGAGCAAACCTTAATTGACCACGGTGCTGTAAGCGAGGAAACCGCTGTTGAAATGGCAACTCAGGTAAGAAAAAAACTCGGTACAACCTACGGCATTGGCATAACTGGCATAGCTGGACCAACTGGAGGTACTGACGAAAAGCCAGTAGGAACTGTCTGGATTGGAATAGCAGATAAGGATAGCGCTTTTGCCAAAAGATATGTTTTCGGCAGCGACCGCGAAGTCAACAGGGAAAGATCCGTCGGAACTGCTCTGGCTATGCTTTACAAAATTATGAAAGGTATATGATCTATGACTATCCTCTCTATAGAATCTTCCTGTGATGAAACTTCTGCGGCAGTTATTGATGATGCAAAAGTTTTGAGCAATATCATTTCTTCACAATATTTTCATAGCAGATATGGTGGTGTGGTTCCGGAGCTGGCATCCAGAGCACATTTAGAATCTATATCAGGTATCGTAAGAGAAGCACTGACAGCCGGGAAGAAAAATATCGAAGAAATCTCTGCTATAGCTGTAACATCAGAGCCGGGCTTGATTGGCTCGCTGATAGTCGGTTCGAATTTTGCGAAGGGTCTTTCTCTGAAATATCAATTACCAATAATTCCAGTTAATCATATCGAAGGGCATATTTACTCTGGCTTTTTGCA
>CAYQTZ010000488.1:0-2246 GCA_964420565.1 uncultured Hyphomicrobiales bacterium | reverse complement strand
TATTTTCTGATTTTGATGGGACTATAGTCAATTTAGATATTGGAGATGAGCTTTTTAAGGTTTTTGGTGAATTCGAACCCCATCACACGAGACTCAAAAACGGGGAGCTTCAGATAAGCCAGTATTGGAGGACTGTCTGCAGCACTTTGAAAGATGGTATCACTAAGCAGGAAATAATTGATTTTGCTTTAAGCTGTGAAACTGATGCTAACTTTCATCATTTTGTCAGATTTTGTGAGGAAAGCAATATTAAGCTTTATATAGTAAGCGACGGTTTTGATACTTACATAGACCCGATAATAGAAAAATTTCGATTAGATAAAAACAGAGTGCTTTCTAATAAATTGATCTTTAATGAAAGCTCCCGGCCGGAACCATTTTTCCCGAGGGCTTCGGAGTCCTGCGATTGTATGGTTGCATCCTGCAAACGCAATGCAATTTTAGATTTTGCCGGCGATGACGATATTATAGTATATATTGGAGACGGCTATTCGGATTTCTGCGCCGCCGAGCATTCCGATATAGTATTTGCAAAAAAGGAGCTTGCGGCATATTGCAATGAGCATAGAATTCCGCACTATCCTTTTTCAACTTTTTTTGATGTTTATAAATTGCTATCTGATGCCATTAAAAAAGGTAAACTTAAGCAAAGACATCAGGCAAGGTTATTAAGAAAAAAAGCTTTTGAAATAGAGTAATGTAAAAATAAATTTTTATGAAAATTATGATCTACACAAATAAGTATATTAGCTTGCTCATATTTTTGTTTTTTTTGCTGTTTGCAAGTAACTCATCTTTATGCCAGCAGAAAGAAAGACAGATAGTTATTGATAAAATTGTACTGAACGACGAGGAAATAGATACAGATAATATGGAATCCATTGTTCTATCTGATAAGGACTCGATATTATTTCATTTCTCGCTTAAAGCCCCTGAAAAACCTAAAACGGCTTTTATGTTCAGAATTACTATCGAAAATCGTGAAGAAACATCCTCTTTTACTTCGAACAGACCAAAGATAATGTATAAAGAATTACCAGAAGGTATTTACAAACTGACAATCTCCGCTTTCGACCCCATGAATAAATGGTCTGCAGATCCGGCTATTGTAAGATTCCGTGTCAATAACCGCGAGGCATTCTTGCTGAAAGAGATTAAGAAATATAAAGAACTTGCCGAAAAAAAAGATACTGTAAAAATAGCAACTGACACAAAAGTAGGGGGTATATTCGGTTTCGATTCCATATCTCTTTTAATTGGACTCGGAATTGGCTTGGTTAGTTTAGGAATTTTCTTTATATTTTCACGGAAGCACAAATTCGCAAATAAACAAACTTCTGATTTATATGAGGACCATGAGATGCAAAACTCTAATTCTAATGCAATTTCTAAAGAACAGTATGATGATGTGGTTACCGAAAGTGGTAATCTACGGGCTGAAATTGCCGCACTAAGAGGGCAGATTGATGCCCTTCAAACCCGAGGCGATGAACTTACCAGACAAAATAGAAAATTGCAGCAACACGTTGAAAAATTGCAAAACAACCAAAAAGAACTCGAAGAGCTGCAGTCTCAGAAAGATGATCTCTTTGCAGTAATCATACACGATATCAAAAATCCAGCTTCCTTGATAAAAAGTCTTGTGGAATTGCTTAGGTCTTACGATCTTAGTGCCATTGAACAGCAAGAAGTTATTAACGATTTATTCGAAACTTCCAGAAAGATCATTTCTCTATCACAGGAGGTTACCAAAGTACTTGCATTAGAGAGTAATAGATTACAGTTAAACATCGAAGAAACACAAATAAACGAATTAGTAAAAGACATATCCCGAAGAAATTCCATCGCCGCAAAGAATAAAAATATAAAAATAATACTGGATATGGACGAGAATATTCCGCCAAATTATTTTGATAACAATAAAATTGATGAAGTAATAGATAATCTACTTTCCAATGCTATCAAATTCTCTGATAAAAATGGGCAGGTAAGGATACTTACGAAAAAAGATCATAATAATATTGTTGTAGAAATAAGCGATAATGGATTATGACTTTCTGAAGAATATGTGCAGAAAGCTTTCCATAGAGGAGTTAAGCTTAGCGCCTCTCCAACTGCGGGAGAATCTTCTTCTGGATTTGGGTTGTGGATTGTCAAAAAGTTAGTAGAAGCCCATAAAGGAAAAGTCTGGATACGCAGTGCTTTAGGCAGAGGATCTACTTTTGCCTTTTCTATTCCATATATTG
>CAYQTZ010000487.1:0-2263 GCA_964420565.1 uncultured Hyphomicrobiales bacterium | reverse complement strand
GCTTAGTAATATAATCATCTGCACCAAGCTCAAGCCCAAGCACACGGTCCATCTCCTCGCCTCTTGCTGTAAGCATTATCACAGGGATTGCCGATAGCTTCTCATTCTTTCTAATATACTTGCATACTTCGAAGCCATCAGCATCGGGCAGCATTAAATCAAGCACTATAAGATCAGGCACTTTGTCTTTTAGATACTCAAGAAAAGAATGAGCTTCGGAGAATTGTTTGACCTTATAGCCAGCTTTTTTGAGATTGATATTGAGAAGTTCCAGAATGTCGTCCTCGTCGTCAACGATTGCGATAGTCTTTGCAGCTCCTTTTTGCACCAAAGGACTTGTTTCGTTTTCGTTCTTGTTTTTAGAACCCATAGATTTTTTTCTCTTTCATTTAACAAACACACTTACAGCAAAATTACATATTTTTTTTTACTTTTCTTAACATTATCATTTAGATAACATCATTATTATATAAAATATACAAGAAATTAACACTATCTTAACAAAACATTATAAAGTTGGATTGTTAACTTATATGATCTCAAATAATTCTATCTTTTATTAGTAATAATCATACGAACTGTTGAAAAAAATATAAAAATTGTTAATTTTTTATAGTACATTAACATAATTATTATTAGCTTAGAACAATTAATTTTGTATAATATAACATTTTGTATATGAGAAACTATCTTTTGACAATAGCAACGATAATATGGACTATGATCCTTATTACAGAGATAACAGCCAATGATAGCAAATATTATTTTTTTGAAACAGAGAGATTATCGGGTAACTGGGGTGGGTTCCGCACCGATATGGAAGAAGCAGGGGTTAGCTTCCAGGCAGTTTACAAAGGTGAATATTGGGGGGCAATGGCTGGGGATGTGCCGCATAAGACAGCTTATGTAGATAATATTGATCTAATATTGGATTTGGACCTGGAAGAGATCATAGGCATTAGGGATTTTAGATTCACAGCTTACTTTTTGGGTAATAATGGCGATGACCCCAATGACTTTGTTGGTTCTTATCAGGGAGTATCGAATATAGCAGCATATAAAACATGGAAAGTATATGAATTAAGTCTATATAGTGGTTTTTTTGACGATCTAATATGCTTAAAGTTTGGATTATTAGATCTTAACGCGGACTTTGATGTGAAAAATACTGCCAGTGTGTTTCTCAACCCCTCTCACGGAATAGGACCTGATTTTTCACAAAGTGGTGTAAATGGACCATCAGTATTCCCTACCACATCCTTAGCTTTAATAATCCGTGCAGAGTTATCCGATAATATTTTTTGGCAAGCTGGTATTTTCGACGGTGTTGCAGGGCATCCCACTAATCATAACGGAACTCACATAATCCTTGATAATGATGATGGACTTTTAGTCAGCAATTCACTATATTACAGTAATAGAGAAACAATTAGTCAGCTATTAGGAGATAATCCTATTAAAGAAACGCTAAACAATGATAAATATATTAAAATGGGGTTTTCGTACTGGTATTATACAGATAAATATGAATACATATTCTCTCATCTTACTAACTGGGGTTTTTACGGTATGTTCGAAATGGACTTACTGAAAGAAGAAACCGATCCATTACAAGGGCTTTCTGTACATGGAAGAATAGGCGTAGCTAACGATATTGTCAATCAATTTGATTACTATATCGGCGGCGGTTTAACTTATACAGGTCCGATCTCGGGCAGGGGAAAAGATATAATCGCTTTTGGAGTTGCCACCGGGCATAATGGATATCCCTGGCGGTTAGCAAACAGAAACGTGAATTATCATCCCCAATCTTTTGAAGTAAATATTGAGATTACTTATAGTATGCATCTCACTCCTGCTATTACTTTGCAGCCGGATTTTCAATATTATATTAATCCTGCTGATCTGGGCTACATAACGGATGTCTTTGTTATAGGAAGCCGCTTAATACTAAACCTTTAGATCCATTACTTTTTTCGAACTCCTGAACCCCGCCAAATTGAATCTTCGTCTAAATCAAATATTATCCAAGGAAACACCATTTGAGACCAATGCAAAATACCAAAAACTGATCCCTCCCGGAACCTCCATTACGAGTCCCGACAGGTCGTGGCAAGAGGGGAAGTCCTATGTGCTTCCTCCTTACCAAATTCCGATTTGGTAAGGAATATTTCAGTCCAAGTTGCACTTGGATTGTCTGATTATCACCACCCATTTTCACGGTAATAACAAAATAAGTGGATTTCAATAAATATCTTATTTG
>CAYQTZ010000486.1:0-2268 GCA_964420565.1 uncultured Hyphomicrobiales bacterium | reverse complement strand
GCGGATCATTTCTGTTTATTTTTGCGAAAATGTCGGATAAGTTCGAACTGAATTTAGATTCCACGAATTGGCCTATAAATCCCACCAAAGGTTCTAAATCATATTTGGTAGTAATCTGGAAAATCGATTGGACTCCTAGATACGAAACATGGGTTGATCCGAAGAGTTCAGCATGTCGTTCATTTTACGCGACTTCTATATATGCACAAACTGAAAATTGTCCGACTACTGGACGAATACAAATAGGAGCTGCTATTTCGATGAATGCAATATTAGGTCCTTGTCAATTTATGCGTTGGTTAGGTCTAACGCGAAATGAATGTCAGGTATTTCCAATCACTTCAAGTGAACGTGATGGTCCGTACGGAATTCAAATTGCCGAAATCCAGAAATACTATAAGAAATCAGAAGTTAATATTACCGACGAAAGAATTATATATAGAATTACAGGGAAATCCATCACTAATAAATTGAAATATCCTACATGGTGCTATCGAAATGAAACAGGACCAAACAGTTTATCAAAATGTACATGTCATGGATGTAATACCGATAATGCTATGAAGAGTGACCTCTGGCAGAACAGAAAGAATCTTCCAAATCCCGATTCCGCGAACCAAACCAATTCAAATATCTTAATCAATTCATCATCTAAGGAATCAACTATATCATCCTATATGATACTACCTATATCATCGACTGAAATTACACCAAACGGTAAACAAGAATCCGATATAAGTGATAATGACATCGATAATGATATTCCACATGATGATGTAACTGAATATTTCAATATGAGCAAGATTCGGGATAGTGCCATAAGTTTGTTAAAAGAAGGACGTGTAATGTATGAACTTCAGAATAAAGCAGAACTTGAGTACCATAGACCAATCAAATTTTCATCTGAACGAATGGAAGAATTATCCACTCGAGATATTTTTAAGGTTTTCAGCGATATATTAGGGAAACCGGTAGGTTATATTGAAGAAAATGTGTCAACGAATTCATCACCAATGAGTATATCATCTCCACCAGTTGTCATACCCCAATCTGTAGAACAATCTCTAATATTTCGGAAAAATATCGAAGAAACAGAAGATAATCTTACACTATTTATCAGAGATCAAATAGATATATTTGAAAAGAATTCACACCAATACAATCACAAATCTATCACGACAAAAGATTTTATATCAGCTTATAGTAATTGGTTAAATGTTTTGGGTAAGGACTCTAGGGTGCCAAAAAGTGGAAAGAATTCTATATATCCAAAAATAGAGAGATTAGGTATAGAAAAGAAACGAGTTGATGGTCGTGCATGTTTCATAGGGATTAGATTCAAAAAATAAGATGTTAAATATTTCAGTATTATACTGAAATATTGTATTAGTTGACATTAAAAACTACTCTGATAACGGATTTTACTGCCAGACAAGGATTTTTACCATTTTACTAAAAATGGTAATTTGAAGAAAATATATAGGTGACATCATCTCAAAACTACCCTGATAACGGATTTTACTGCCAGACAATGATTTTTTACCTTTTTTGGTAAAAAATGGTAATTGTGAGAAAATATATAGGTGGTATTATCTCAAAACTGCTCTAATAATAGATTTTACTGCCAGACATGAATTTTTTACCTTTTTTGGTAAAAAATGGTAATTGTGAGAAAATATATAGGTAACACCATATTAAAGCTACTCTGATAACGGATTTTGTTGCCAGACATGAATTTTTTACCTTTTTTAGTAAAAAATGGTAATTGGAAGAAAATATATAGGTGGTATATCTCAAAACTATTCTGATAACGGATTTTGCTGCCAGACATGAATTTTTTACTTTTTACTAGTAAAAAATGGGAAAAAGTCAATTGGAAGGAAAGGTGTAGGTGTCACCACATCGAAACTAACTAAAAGTCCGATTTCATGTCCGGACTGCCGGACTGCAGTCCGGACTGGTTTTTACTTTTTACTAGTAAAAAGTAAAAATAAAAAATCCCATGCATTGTAGTCTAATTTATCTTTTATGAAAACTCCTTGGTATATATAAGTTATAATATATATCAAGAAAAAATAATAAACGAAATACTCATATACATCATCTCGTATTATTTCTATTAACATTTATATAATGTCAATGAGTATATACCTTCATTAATATATTGACATTGTTATATAGAAATAATACGAGATATATGGTTATTTGTTCAGGTTTTTGGGTTCCGAAAGAAATTGTATTTGGAATGTATAGGTTAATACTGGAAAT
>CAYQTZ010000485.1:0-2270 GCA_964420565.1 uncultured Hyphomicrobiales bacterium | reverse complement strand
GGGGAAGTAAGATAAAATCCCCCTTAATTTTAAGGGGGAACACAAGGGGAATCAATTCTTGTTTTTCTATGACTATCACACAGTCTCTACAAGCAAGGGAGGGAGTAAGCACGGAAAATCCCTCATAAAGTTCACATGACATCAGTATGATACTGATCATATTCCTTCAAAAGCTAATAGCTTTCTACTCCTTTGGGATTGCTGAGCACTAAATAAATTGCTAATCTATCAAAGTCCCTATCCTTGACCAGCGAATAGTAGATATCTTCTCGAAAAAATTAGATAACGGTATATCAGGATCCCATGACCAATAAACGAGAATAGGAGTGCCAACTACATTCTCTTCAGGAATAAAACCCCAATAACGGCTGTCAGCACTGTGATCGCGGTTATCTCCCATGCCAAAAACGTAGTCACGCTTTACTATATACTTATCTGTGGCTTTGCCATCAATGATAACACTTATATTATCTGTACTTATTTCGTGTCCTTCTTTTTTAATGAAGTATTCCCAGAATTTCCAGTTATTCTTCGTCAAATGAATGGTATCTCCTTCTTGTGGAACGACAATTGGACCATAATTATCCCTGGTAAAGCCCATACCGGGAGGGAATGTCTGCCATTTATCATAAGATTTCGGAGCCGAAGGATCAGTTTTTGCATACACGGGCATCTGCTGGATATCTCCATTTACATAAACTTCATTATTACGGATAGCAATAGTATCACCACCAACGGCTATGCAACGTTTCAGGTAATATTGAAAGTCCGCATCCTCTGCTTCGTCGCGGTCACCGGGATAGATAAAAACAATTACGTCACCCTTTTCGGGGTCTTTAATACCCGGAAAACGGAAAAAAGGCAAAGGTATATTCACAAATGGGATTACCTGTGGCGTAGATGGTCCATAAACAAATTTATTGACGAAAAGAAAATCGCCGGGCATAACCGTATCTTCCATCGAGCCGGTAGGCACAACGAAAGATGCAATAGCCAATCCGTTTATTATCATTACTACAATAATTGCCCCAACAATAGTTTTTAACCACGAGACCAGAGACTCTCCAAAGGTTTCGGGTTCTTTTCTTTTGGCTTTGCGTTCTTTATTCCATGTGATAAACTTCTGCACTGTACTTTGATCTTTGATTTCAGGATTAGGCACCGAATCCTGCGGGTTCTGCTTTTTGCTCATTATTTTAATTCAATAATATTTTTAACATTTAATTAATTACTACGTTTGAGTTATCATTTTGTTATAAAAATAGCAAGACAATAACTCAGAAAAGAAATCTTCTTCTAATCATCTATACTCAGCACTGCAAGGAATGCTTCCTGAGGAATTTCTATACTTCCTATCTGCTTCATGCGTTTCTTGCCTTCCTTCTGTTTTTCCAATAGTTTGCGCTTTCGGGTTATGTCGCCGCCATAGCATTTTGCAGTAACGTCTTTACGCATAGCCTTAACGTTTGTGCGGGATATGATCTTTGCTCCGATAGCCGCTTGTATCGCCACTTCGTACATCTGGCGTGGTATTAGCTCTTTAAGTTTTGTACATAGCTTGCGACCCCAGTCAAATGATTTATCGCGGTGGACAATAGAGGAAAGTGCATCCACGGGCTCGCCATTTATCATAATATCGAGCTTTACTAAGTCGCTTTTTCGGTAACCAATAAACTCATAATCTAAAGAAGCATATCCTTTGGAAACCGATTTCAATTTATCATAAAAATCAAATACTACTTCGGCAAGAGGTAGCTCGAAGGTCAAATCCACTCTGTCCTCCGAAAGATATACAGTATTGACTATAGCCCCGCGTCTATCCATACAAAGCTTGATAATATTACCAAGATATGTATCCGGAGTGAGTATCTGCGCCTTTATAAATGGCTCCTGTATCTCAGAGATTTGCCCGGCATCGGGTAATTGTGCAGGATTCTCTACATACATTTCTTTATTGTCAGATTTCAGTACCCTATAGCGAACGTTTGGCACTGTGGTAACTATATCTTCGTCAAATTCTCTTTCTAATCGCTCCTGCACGATCTCCATGTGAAGCAGACCGAGGAAGCCGCAACGAAAACCAAATCCCAAAGCGCTCGAGGTTTCCGGCTCGAAAGATATAGCAGAATCGTTAAGTGTAAGTTTGGCAAGTGATTCTCTCAAATTCTCAAATGCGTCAGGGTTAGTCGGGTAAATACCACTGAAGACCATAGGTTTTACAACGCGAAAGCCCGGTATCGGCTTCTCGCATTTCCTTTTGGTATGAGTTA
>CAYQTZ010000484.1:0-2279 GCA_964420565.1 uncultured Hyphomicrobiales bacterium | reverse complement strand
CTGTATAAATTGTATCAAAATCAATATATGTACTAAGACGAATAGTATCATGATCGACGTTATTTATAATCGTATCACCACCAATAAAAAGCGTATCTGTTGTGGCAGTTACCCAAACGGAATCTTTTCTATTCAACCAAAGTATTGCGTTATCTATTCTGTTTCCGTAATCGAAAGCCTTATTGTCAAGTTGTTCATATTGAATAGCCGATAAAGAAATCCCGGAACCTCCGGCGGAATTATAAACCCATCCAATTAATCCCTGATATGGTGCTGCACCGCTTTCAAATACGTCAATTACCGTAACCACCCGGTAATTACTTACTGTCGCTGAATCAATTATTTCGTACCGGCGCCCTTTGTTATCCATTAAAAAATCACCAATAACCTTATCAAACGCTCCCGGGTCATTCAAATCTACCGGACTGACTTTAACCGTGAATGTATCCGTATTTTGATAAATTACGCTATCTATCAATGTTCTCCACGCCACATCAGGCAAATAATCTGAATATTCCTGTGCATTAACAAGAAAAGGTAACAAAAAAAATATTAATACTAATTTTCTCATTTAAATAATAGATACACTTTTAATTTATATTGTGAGTAATACTCGGATATTGAAACAACTGACAAACTGTCATCACTGTAATTATGAATATTATTATATGCTGTTTGAAAATTCACGAGCTGTCGATATGCAGTCCCGGAAGTATTGTAAAAAACTGTCACATTAGCTACATACCTGCTTAAATTATGGCCTATCTCTAAATTACCACCCGATGCTGATAAGTTCCAGCCGGTTGGATAGTCTGTTCCCTCGACCGCTGCTGCTATACTTCCCGATAACGTTCCAGCAATAGGTAATTCAATCTCATAAACATATTGATCGTTTTGTGGTATGAATACGCTATCAATCACTGACCCAGAGTTCCACCATTGCAGATAATCATCTGATGTATATACCAAGCTATCCCATGCAGCAAATTCAAAGGATGTAATTGTATCGCCTGATAAAACCAGCGTATCCGTATTAAAATAATTAACTGCTTCGCCATCCCAGAGAAAAACCTCATCTGACCAGGTACTGCCCCAGTCATCAGAGAAGCGTACATATAAATCACCCGAAGCCCATCCGTAGTGCCATGAACTTGCATCCACTGAAAACTCAATATCATAACCCAAATCATTAAGGTAAGTGATAATGTTATTTAGAGTTGTCCTTACATCCAATCCACTTTCTCCATCTGTGATAGAGGAAAAGGGCTGTGCGAAAATATTTGCACTTAAAATAATTCCGATAAATAAAACTAATATCTTTTTCATGTTTAATAAATTTTATTAATTATGGTGTTGGGTCTGTATCATTCCATGTTTCTGTATCAATCCAAATTCCGTCATCATCCCAAACACCGTCTTTTAATATCCAGTTACTCTCATCGTAAGCTCCTATTTCATGAAATACTCCACTAAATACACAAGTCCGTAAATTGTAGCTTCCACCTTTATTGTAATAAATTCTGTTGCTTATCCCATAGTCATAGACCACCGTATCGAACCATGCCGTTTTAGACAGGATATCGCCACGAATAACCCATTTCGATGAACCGAAATAATCTATGTAATCATTAAGCAGGTGTGCATAAGTTGAATTAGTATTACTTTCTCCCTTATTTTGCCATGAACTTGTCAAGTCATCACCAGTTGCATTTTTATATAGCCCATTTATATACAGAGGAGGAATACCAACTACCGTGTAATGATCGCCGAACATAAATTTTGTTTGAAAGGACGGAACATAAGTCATATTTGCATTGATAGGCTGATTTTCCGGCTCGTCTATTTCTTCTAAGTCTCCATAATCATTATAAGCACCAAAGGTGATATGGTAAATTTCTCCTGCACATTTACGAATATACCACTTGTCCAGTGATCCTGATCCGCTAACTACATAAGGAGCGTAGATGTATGCTATGATAGTTCCGCCTTCCGGTAGTTCAGAATTGCTTATATTAAGAGTTTTCCATTCAATATCTTTAAATTCCTGTGCTTCTATATTTTTAAAAAGTATGTTGGTGCCGGATGTTGACCAGCTTCCGTCAGCATCGAGATAATAAGTCGTTCCTGAATCTCCTATAAGAACAAAACGACACCTAAGCGTAGCGGTAACTTCTGTCGAATTTTGTCGCGTTATAGCAATTTCAGCTGAAAAATTAAGCCGCTGCATACAAGGAGAGCTGACAGCAAAATGTTTCACTGTTTGATATAGCCGGCATGTA
>CAYQTZ010000483.1:0-2283 GCA_964420565.1 uncultured Hyphomicrobiales bacterium | reverse complement strand
TGGGATATTACTGAGAATTCTACTCCTCAACTTCCCGATGTTATTAAAGGTCAGACAAGAACATTCGACCCGAATAATGAAAACGATCTTGGCGCAATAATGCTATTTGGAATGGAAAAAGAAGCAAATTATGAAGTTAGGTTAACATTAACTCTTCCGAATCCAGTAGATAATGTTACTTTGTTAGCACAATGGTATTTTCTGGACGAAGATCCAGGTACAAGTTACACATGGCCAACCATACCTAAACAAGCAATTAACCAAACTTTTAGATGGTATGATGAACAAACTGATGGTTTTATTGCTTTACTTGTATCCTCTATTAATGCTGAAAATTCCCTTGTAACAGTCGGGACAAAGCATTTCCAAGCAAATGTAACAGGTTCCTATTATGGTCTTTAATCGGTTTAGATTCAAAATATCTAAAATAAGGTAACACTATGAAAAACTTAGTATTTATATTCGCTCTTCTACTGATGTCTGTAAATCTTTTTGCAGATGATCACAATACGCCAGTTCCTGCAGAGGGAACAATGACTGCAACTGTCATTAAGCCATTGTCAAGCACTTACAATGATCAGATACCGAGATCTTTCGATGTGATCCGCTATCAGGTAAGGACAATAACTGCTGACAATGAATGGACATTTCCGATATTAGGCGAACCGGGAAAGAATGTTCAAGTGAACCTATTTGCACCTGTTCCTATCCCAGCAGATGATGGACATCCCACACTTTCAGGAACCTGGTATGGTCCTGCAGGGGAGAATCTTGGCTCAGGGGGTCCCGTACCTGTAGAGGAGCAATTTCCAATGCCAGCAGAATCATTTTTCGATGTCTTCTACGAACTTGAGGAAATAGATGCAACAGGAGCGGATCTAGGCAATAAGACATATAAACTGGAAGTTCGCTTCTGGTATGCCGATCTTTGATGCAATCGTCTAAATAGATAACCAAAGCGCCCGTAGTAAAATATGGGCGCTTTATTATAAAAGAAAAGAGATAGATATGAAAAACATTATATATATAATAGCGATCCTGCTCCTTCTCCATACTTGCATTTTTGATAGTTATGCAAAAAATCCCGATGACAATAATGAGGACGAGATAACTATCAATACATATATCAATGTTGATATAGATGGAGTTGTAAAAGGTACTAAAAAATCGAATTTTTTCGAAGATCAGGTGATAATTTTTGAAATAAATTGCAAAGAAAGCAGAAATATTCGTATTTTGAAGACCAAAGAACCCGGTAATGAATTTGTCAGATTTGAAACTGAATGGCGAGCTGGGGCGAATACGGGTTTTGAAGAAATATTCGAAGGAAATACAATCTATCAATGCGATAACAAAAAGTTCTTTGTAACAGTAAAAATAAAATCTGTCGAAGTTTTAAATACAGCTCCTTCCGGCATGCTGAATTTCAGCCCGGAGATAGCTGTCGAATACGTTGATATGTGAGTTTCCATTCCTGAGAGAAGCTATGTTGTATTTAGAGCATCATAGAAAAATAAAATATATCAAATGCCTTTCTCATGAGTGGAAAAATATTAATAAATTCAATGGAGGTAATAATGACAAGATCTATTCTAATAGCGGCAGTGCTATTAATACTTTTTTGCGGAGAGGCACTATCTCAGGTTGGCTTATATCCACAGGCAGTATTTCTGAATATGAAGAATCGGGCAAGCAATCTGAAAGTGCTTAATATGACAGAAGAAACCAAAGAAATAATAATTGATATGGAATTTGGGTTCCCACAGTATGATTCACTGGGGAATTATAGCTTGGTTTACGGCGATACTCTTCCGGAAGCCAAATGGTCAGCAGTTCCTTATGTAAGAGTCTTTCCCAAGCGTCTTATGCTAAAAGGCAAAGAAGAGCAGGTAGTCAAATTCATGCTTGGAAATATGGGAGATCTTCCCGATGGCACATATTTTGGCAGAATTCATGTGCTATCAAAAAATCCACCTGAAGAAATTGATACTACATATACTGATAAAATCACTGCAAAAATTGATGTGCATTTTACTTTAGTGTCGGCTCTTATCGTTGAAAAAGGCCAGACCAACTGTGAGATCAGTTTCAATCAGGCATGGACAACTTTAGATTCAGCAAATGTAAATATAATGATTCCAATAGAAAAGGGTGGTAACTCACCATTTCTTGGTACATCTGAAATAAAAGTATATGACGTAACGGGCAATCTGGTCGCCGAGAAAAAAGAGATGACACCATACTATTTTTCCGGCACTCGTTCATTTAAATTTGACAAGGAAT
>CAYQTZ010000482.1:1545-2288 GCA_964420565.1 uncultured Hyphomicrobiales bacterium | reverse complement strand
AGTATCCTGTGTTAATCGGTTTCTAAGCGATTCTAGCTCTTGGGCATATTCTACTTTTTCTTTTGTCATAAGGCGATTTGCCCAGACTTTACCAAGCCAACTCGAAAAGCCAAAAATAATAACTGCCCCACCACCGAGTGAGCCTAATATAACACCAGAAAGTTCAATTATTTGCTTTATTAGTTCCATTGTCACTTTTTTTATATCTAAAGGGCTGACTGAGAAGCGCAGCGGCCTATGCCCTGTCCTCTCAAGCCATAGAAAACATAATTACTTGAACGCGGAACTTTTAAGAAGCCAGATACCGTCTGATGTGCCAGTTCTATTTTTAAACTTGGCAAACCTACCATTATCAACTCTAACGCTCTGGAAAATATTGATATTCTCCAATTGTTCCTTGAGTAGCTCCATATCTGATGAACGAGTAGGATAGCCGTTCATTCCAAGAGCAATGTCATTGGTTGTAACTTATGGACAACCTCACGAAGCTTGGCCATGTCTTTATCACTTGGCTGTTGCTCTATCTCAGCAATTATCCCTGCAATTCCGGCCAATGCAATGTCTTTATAATATGGCTTTACTGATCTTTTATAAGTGATGGTTTTTGCCAATTCGAGCGCTTTGACATATTGTCCCATTTCAGCATACTTAACTGCTATTTTGGCCAAGGCTGAATAAGTGAGGGTGGGGTGTTCATATTTCCATTTTAAAACCGTGTTGATCGCTTGGGATATTATTTGATT
>CAYQTZ010000482.1:0-1445 GCA_964420565.1 uncultured Hyphomicrobiales bacterium | reverse complement strand
CGCCTTCTCTTTTTGCCCAACCTCGGCATACTTGAGCGCAATCTCAGCCAATGCCTCAGCTTTTTCGTCTTTAGCCGGGATTGTTTCGGCCAATTTGAGTGCTTTGTCCAATTGCCCGATTTCAACATATTTGAGCGCTATTTCGGGCAAAACTAACATTTCTTGGAGATAACCCCTTACATTTTTGCGCGCCTGCAATAGTATCTGATCCGCTTTCTCTTTTTGCCCGATTTCTGAATGCTTGACGGCAATTTTAGCTAATGCTATTGCTTTACCTGTACCTGCCTCAATTGTTTTGGCCAATTCGAGTGCTTTGGATATTATTTGATTCGCCTTCTCTTTTTGCCCAACCTCGGCATACTTGAGCGCAATCTCAGCCAATGCCACAGTTCTGTGTTCATTATTAATATCTTTACCCGGATCACGGTCGGGAAGCTCGATGGCATACTTGAGCGCAATCTCAGCCAATGCCTTCAATTCCTCAGTTGTGAGCTCTCTTCTGTATTCTTCATTAAAATCTTTATCTGGACCACGGTCGACGACCTCGAATTCTTCTGCCATTTCGAGCGCTTTGTCCAATTGCCCGATTTTTGCATATTTAACTGATAGGTCGAACAAGATTGTGTACAGGTTGTATATTTCTTCGTGTTCATCTGGAACAATTTCGAAGGCTTGCAACATTATCTGATCCGCTTTCTCTTTTTGCCCGATTTCTGAATGCTTGACGGCAATTTCAGCCAATGATTCGATTCTTCTCGGTGCCTTTTCAATTGTTTTGGCCAATTCTAATGCTTTAAATAATATCTGATCCGCCTGCTTCTTTTGCCCTATGCTGGCATATTTGACCGCAATTTCGGTCAAGGATTTGGTTTTTGTGGGTATATCCTCAATTGTTTTAGCAACAAGCATGGCACAGGAGAGTGGCTGCTGCTCAGCTTCAGCCAGCTGGGTCAGGGAAGTTTCTAGTTTTTTAAATTCATCAAGACTGTAACCCACTATTTTTATTTGTCCAGAAATCAAACTAACAGCAACATCCGAATAGGTATATTTTGATATGATGCTTTCAATTTCTTTTTGTGCGGTTTTATATGATTCCAGTACTTTTGAATAACTTTCTTTCTCTGTTATTGCGCTTTGCATAAGCTGTGATGCTTTTACATATAGTTCATTTGCTTTTTCATTTGGGTCGGTGGAACACCCAGAAAGAAGAATGAACCAAATGAGTAAAATAATAGTTAAAAGGCCTTTTTTCATCATGTCTCAACGCTTTGTTTGACGTAATAATTGGATTATGTTGTGAATAGAAATAACCCATTGAATTAAGAGAGTTATTTAAATCGCCAAACGCACTTTTTCATAATTGATCTTTTCATAACATATACCTTGCCAACCCCTGAAATCCTCTAAAACCAATAGATATCAAACTCGGACTGTAAATATCAAGC
>CAYQTZ010000481.1:406-2301 GCA_964420565.1 uncultured Hyphomicrobiales bacterium | reverse complement strand
TATCATAAGCTAATTGATTATTGACACAATAGCCAGCTGGAGTATAAGTTTTCGCAATCTGTTTCAATTCATTCGTAGTTTTTGAAACAGATGATCCGAGAATAACTTTGTAACTCGGTACGTTCTGTAAGTAATTTAATAGATAGTATTCAAAAGCTAATATATAATCGTAATCATAATGATTGAAATGATCCTTAGTCCACTTTATTTCTATATGATATTCCGGTGAAATAAATTTCTTGATGTTATTTGCTCTATGCCACCAAGCCCATCCCATTTCATCATAAAGTATTAGAATTTTCTTCTTTGGTTTTTCTTTTTTCGCTACCATAAATAACATATTCCTTCTATAATCATTAAATCCTTCAATATAACTAAAATCAATATTTACATCATACTTGGCTAATAAATTGTTAATATCTTTTCTTGTGAAATAATCGCAGTTACTAAAATCTTTTGAAGTTTTGTTATGTTCTAAAATTAACAATCTTTTCGACTCATTGAGAGCTTTATGTAGAATATTCTTGAAAGTATCAACATCAATGCCTTCACCTTTGAGAATATGCAGAAGAATCGTATCGTATTCACATTGTTTCTTTAAATATTTATCATAGACTAAAACGTCCCGGCTAATTTCATGGAAGCCCCAATTTGGTTTGGAAGTAACCTCCAGAACTTTACCTTCTATCTTAGATAAAACCGCTTGCAATGCCTCGATATGCGGATCGGCTTTGATTTTACTTACTCCATTATGTGCTGTTATCATTAGTATTGAGCGTGGATGTAAATCTCTAACGAAATATTTATATTCTGTTGGAAGCCAGTCATCAATATTCGATACGTGGATAACAGTTTTCTCGAAATAATTTATTAGCTCTTTGAAATCAACTGAGAATAAATTAACATGAAGCATATTGATCTCAGCCGCTTTCAAACGGTCTTGCAATTTCTGATAATTTTCCTGACTTCCAAGCCAACCGTTTCCATAGAAGAAAGTGTTTGTGTTAGGTTGCAATTTACCTTCACTATCATACCCCTCTCTTGCACCAGCCCCTACAGGCACAGTTGCGGCAATATCCCAGCATGGCAATAAGCGTCTGCAATTTGCCGTTGCGTGCCAAGTCTTGACGTTAAGTAATGGATAAACATATTTCTGGTAAGTCTCGAATGATTGAGTACTTAGCAACTGTCGCATTTTTCCGAACAGTTCGTTTGATACTTTTTGTTCTAAGAATGAATCCTGATTGAACTCATTCAGCGAGTCGAAATTATCTAATGATCGTAAGAACATCATTTCGATAAATTGTTCAGGCGAGTTGCATTTCTGAATTAACTCTATTATCATATAGCAATAAGGTATTGCAAATTTGTTGCTATCAAAAAATGTGATACGTTTTGGATTTAGTTCTAATAGATAATTTAAGCCAGACAAACCGCCGATAACAGATATATAATGATCGGCATTTATCTTCAGATCCTTTAATTTCTCTAAATTATTGGCAACATTTATATACTTATCTGCACTTGCAAGATATAGTTCATTTTCTTGATTGAACATGATTTTTGATCCTTATTAATCATTTATCTACCCATTTCTTTAAATTATCCTTCACGTCATATACCGCTCTTTGCACAGAGCAGTCCGCTGAATATATCGTATAATGATGGAATGCTTTATCTTTGAGAGTTACCTCACCATGCACCCGATTAGGATATTTCTGGTATTTCGTATCTTTCGTAACTGATATTTTGAGAGTATATCCACCGTAAAGCTCTCCGTATTTGTCTGCAATTTCTTCTATGTATTCAGCTTTACGTAGTTCTTCAATTAGTTCTTCACGTTCAATAATTGTCGCCTGCTGTGCATCTATAATCCTTTGTAAATGACCTATTAC
>CAYQTZ010000481.1:0-396 GCA_964420565.1 uncultured Hyphomicrobiales bacterium | reverse complement strand
AATCTTGAGAGTGTATCCACCATACAGTTCGCCAAATTTGTCTGCAATGTCTTCTACGTATTCAGCTTTCTTCAGCTCCTCAATCTCCATTTCAAGTTGGATAATTTTCGCTTGCTCTTTTGCAACTAATTCGTCTAACCATGCTATGAGACTATCTTTCTCGGCTATTTGTAATTTATGTTTCGCACCGATCTCTTTCAGCTTTTCTGCAATACCATATTCAAGACTATCTCTATCCACTGGCTTGTTTTCAACAGTGTCTTTATCACAACTGGTAACAAATACTATTGCCACTATAAGCAAGGCAGCGAATAACATTGCTGCTATATACTGCAATACTGGATTTTCTCTATTCATCTTTCAAATCCTCATTTAAATGATCTAATGCTTTCTGAT
>CAYQTZ010000480.1:0-2302 GCA_964420565.1 uncultured Hyphomicrobiales bacterium | reverse complement strand
ATATCGGAATGACTATAGCAAAGGATATGTTAAAAAAGTGCGATCAGATATGTGTTGTTGGCGAAACGATAACTGAAGGTATGCAAGCGGAAATAGATATTGCCAAAGAACTGAATATTCATCAATGTAAATGTAAGTGGACTTATGATAATAAGAAATGAGATTATGGAAATAATATTTGAAGAAACGGGTGGGCTTCCGTATAAACAGGTGGAAGCTCTCCAGAATAGATTAGACTTTTATTTCAGGAATAAACGTTCGCAGGGTGTCAATGCAGACAAAATAATCAATATAGTTTGCAATGAGTTAGAAGTTACCAGAGAAGAAATGATGTCGAAAGAACGGCAGGCTAAAAAAGTCAACGCACGTCATGTAGTGTCGTCAATGCTTCGTAAACATTTGGGCTTAAGTTCTTCAGATGTAGCGACTTTGCTCGACAGGGATCGCACTACGGTTATACATTCGTGTAATGTGGTGGATGATCAGTGTTGTGTTGATCCGAAATACAAGAGAAAGATAGATATTATAAATGAGAGGATAGAAAAGTCGTGGTTAAGCTGAAAGATCATCAGTTGGATATGGTTGCAAGGGGTGTTGACATTGTCAACAGTTGGGGGATTGTCTATATTGCTGGTGAGATGAGAGTAGGTAAGACTCTGGTGTCAATGAGTATAGCGGAACGGTTAAAGAAAAAGCGGATGTTGTTTGTAACGATTAAGAAGAATATAGAGGGTGTGCAGGCTGATTATCGGCTTGGTGAATTTACTTTCGATATTGACGTTATAAATTATGAGCAGCTTCATAACTATAAATCGAAGCCGGATATTGTTATTGTTGATGAAACTCATAAGGTCGGGGCATATCCAAAACCGAGTCTGCGAACTAAGCGGTTAAAGCAAATTGTTGGAAGTAACGATATGGTATTATTGTCAGGAACTCCGACTCCTGAGAGTTATTCGCAGATATATCATCAACTTTGGATTAGTGAAAAGTCTCCGTTCAAAGAGTTTAAGAATTTTTACAAGTGGGCAAAAGAGTTTGTTAATGTGAAGCAGACCATGCGGAATGGATACTACGTAAATGATTACTCTAATGCTAAGCAGGATTTGATTGAGATTGAGATAAAACATTTGTTCGTTACGAAGTCGCAGAAAGAAGCGGGCTTCAAAAACACCGAGATCATTGAAGAGGTGCAATATATCGACATGGATAAAAGGATTTACAAGTTGGCGGATATGATGGTAAAAGATCGGTATTATGAGTTCAAAGATGGTGATGAAATTGTTTGCGATTCTGCTGTTAAATTGCAGCAGAAGTTACATCAAGTCTTTTCTGGTACGATAATTACAGAGCGTAATGAGTATAGGGTGTTGGATAAGTCTAAAGCAGAGTATATTGTTAGTAACTATAAACCTCCTTTTGCTATATACTATAAATATAAAAGTGAGGGGGATATATTGAGAAAGATGTTGGTAAATTGGACGGAAAATCCTTATGAGTTTAATGAAGGTAGAGCGGATATATTTCTTAGTCAGGTAAGGTCGGGTGCTTTGGGAATTAATCTATCCAGAGCGGACTTATTAATAGCTTATAATATTGATTTCAGTGCAGAGCTTTATTGGCAGATGAGGGCGAGGATACAGGCACGTGATAAAGATCGGAAAAATAAATTGGTGTGGTTATTTGCAAAGAATGGTATTGAAGATAAGATATATAAAGCAGTTCAGAATAAAAAGAATTATACATTAAGATATTTTAAGAAAGATTTTGTAATTAATTAAGGGAGTAAAAAATGGATGATTTAAAGAATTTAATAGTTTATTCAATAGACAAAGAAAATAGCGAAATATATTTTTTGAATACCAATTCAAAACTTATTAAGTTATATTCTTACCATGATCAGGATTGTTGCGAAAATCATTATCTATCACTTAATGATTTAGAGTTATCAGATTTTGATGGGTTGGTGTTTGATTTGAGTAATGATGGCTTTTTCAAACGAATTGAGGGGTATGGTATTGAGTTAATACCTACTAATGGATTTCCGATTAGGATACCGGGGTATGGGTCGAACAATGGATGCTATTCGAGTAATTTATTGTTAGTGATAACTGGCCAATATAGTTGGCTAAAACATTATGATATTGAAGAATGCCAGCATATAGATTGGGTGTAGGTATGAAAAACGATCACATACATCTTGCTATGGAATTTCTTGGATTCTGCGGGTGTGGAATGCCTGAGCTGGCGATTGAATATATGGTTACTAAACTTGAAGAGATAGACAATGAAGTTATTGATC
>CAYQTZ010000479.1:0-2308 GCA_964420565.1 uncultured Hyphomicrobiales bacterium | reverse complement strand
GAAGTGGTTGTTACCCATTCCATTATAGCAGGTGTAAGCATTAATGATGTTAGCTTGTAAGTTCCAGCCCGTGTTGAGTCTTTAGGCCATGAAGCCCGCCCCTCATCCGTTACGTTCTCTGTCTCCGTTGTATCATTTATCTCGCTTGACTGTTTTAAAGGCAGCGAAATCAGATCACCGGTTACCGCCCATGTGGAAGTATCCAACTCTTTCGCAGTCGCATAAGCCGACCCATAATCAACTACTTCCGTTCCACGTAAATTCATACGTCTATCCTTTCCGTCATGTTAATATAAAACTCTTATCAAATTCCAGCGTGCCGTTTACGTACAATATTCCCACCTGATCGTTTTCCGCTGCAAGAGCTTTGATAACGTCGTTAATTAAAATCTTTCGTATTGTTATCCGATATTTATTTACTCCTGATATTGTGTGCATATAAGACTGTTTAAGATCAACACTTCGTAAAGCATTTTCCACCCAGTCAGCCCAATCGTTTGATAATTCTCTAAGATCGTCTTCAGAATTCTTCTTGTTTGTAGTTTTGAATGTAACGTAGATATGAAGCGTGGCTAATCCATTCGCTTTTGACATCATACGGGCTTCATCCTCCTCATAGGTATAATGCTCATCTTCAATGAAGAACATTACATTAGGATAACGGCGAGACGGTGCATCTACGATAGTTACATCACTATCATAAGTGCTTAATGTGTCCATAGCTGTTTTGATTACACCATAGAAGAAATCGCCACGATTGTCGTAAGCCATACATTTACCCTTTGAATAATTATATCAATGAGCTTTTGCAGTCGCAGCTTTAGCTTTGTAGTTTTAAATTCGTGCAGAGCAGGTCCGAAGTAAGAACGTTTTTTCATACGAACGCCACCTTTTTTATCCACACTTAGAGCCATTATCTTAAAAAATTCATTTTGTTTTTTTGTTGCATAGTATTGAGCCCAGAACCATAGAGCCATTCGATAAGTTTTGCGACCTGATTTTGTTGTTATCGGAGTCGCTTTTATGAATCCACCTTTTTCATGTATATTTGCATACTCAACATCAGAGCTAAGTTCTAACTTTATATTTTGTTTTGTTGCACTTACTTTTTCTTTTGTTGGTTTAAATGACTGGAATAATTTTCCAGATCGCAATCGTAAATGCTTTTTTTTACTCCAAGTTTCATTCATTCTCGAAAATGGATTATTGCTTACATTATTAGTAAAGTCTGCCTCCGTCGGTCTGAATCCCATCTTCTTACCTATAAGCCCCTGAAATAACGTAGTTGTCTCATATCCCCAAGCCTCTAATATCTTAGATAGATGTTTCTCAAGAGCGTCTATTTTTGCCGCAAGCTCTGTCATATCGTTAGCCGTCTATATTTTGATAAACGATCCTGCCATGATTTATTAAGATCAATATATTTCGTAGTTTGAACAACATTAATCTGATTATTGGTTATTGAGTCCACACCAAGCCGACCATCACCATTAACATCTGATTTCTTGAATAAGTCCGCCACCATTTCCGTTGCTATTTGCTGAATATCATAAGGTGCTGAGCTGTAACCGGTATTTATTCCTATCTTATACCGATAAGCAGATGAGAATCCAGTTGGATAATAGACATAAGCAGCCCCACAATCTTCATATAACTCGTAATCTGAACTATCTACAGCCGTCCAATCCTCACCAATATCTGTTTGGTACTGAATAGCATTTATAGATTGTACAGGAAAATAATCCATGAACTTGACGGCTTTAGCATTCCCTTTGAAATTCATTGTTACCAGATCCTGAACAACAGGTTGGTTACAATAAGTTTCTATCGTTTCGGAAGCAACGGAAACAAGATGATCTAATATAGTATCATAGTCAGTAACTAAGATATTCATGAAGTCTTTTGCCGTGTCTTTTGTTATAACTGGTGTCATTTTGGTATCTCTCCAAATTGCGATAATTTATCTAAACTACGTTTCGCATATCTCATTAATCCTTTATGATATGGCATTTTAGCCAGATCAGTAAACAGATAGCCAAGATTACGATAAGTCTTTTCAATCAGTATTTCAGGATTTTGAGCTTAATATCCCCTGTGCCTGAATACGATTGTTGAATGAACGGTCTTGTAATGATTCTTAACTAATGCCTCTGATATATCCTCATGTACTCTATATTTAAACCGCAAATTTTTATCGTTTCGGAATATCCTGAAAACATCGGTAACTATTGATCCATCTGCTGAATATTTGGAAGGCAGTGTATAGCTTACAACATGCACTTTGACGCCACCAATTTCACGTGGCAGT
>CAYQTZ010000478.1:0-2314 GCA_964420565.1 uncultured Hyphomicrobiales bacterium | reverse complement strand
GACCGCTAAATAACCACAAACTTCCTAACTTCCACCTTCTCTCCGCTTCGCACCCGCAGGAAATATACGCCGGGAGAGAGTGAAGATGTGTTGATAGTGATGGATTTTTCAGATGGAGTCCATCTGGCAGATGGACTCCATCTTTTCACATTCCCAAGATAATCAATAATATCTATCTCTGGTGCTGAAATAAATTCCTCGCCGAGTGAAAGAGTTATCTCGGAGGTGGCGGGGTTGGGGTGGAGAGTTATTGAATTAGTGTTTAATGAATTATGGTCTTCAACCGAAGAAATATTATCATTAATAAGTCTGAAAATCCCTGTTCTATCGCCAACATATACTAAACTTGGATTGGGGTAGTAAATTGAGACATTTGAACTATAACTATCAATAGAGTTTTCAAACCAGCTTTCCCCACCATCCGTTGTTTGAAATACATAACCTTTTGATCCGATACAAAAACCATGCATCTTATCGGCAAAACGTATATCTTTAAATCCGACATCTAATGGTAAATTACTAATTGAAAATTTTTCATCCCAGTTTATTCCACCGTCAATAGTCTTGTATATTTTATTTGGAAGGTTATTAAAAGTATTACCAAGAGCAAGCCAACCAATATTCTCGTCAATAAAAAAGATGGAACTGAAGTAAGAATCTTCCAGATTGCATGTTTCAACAATAAAAGTTTCAAAATCATTACAAGTTTTCAATAGATGATAATTATTGTTATTATCTCTATCCAAAGCATATACAACTCCATTGGATATAACCTGCAAATCATTGAAACCATATCCATCAGGAACATCAAAAACATCCCAGTCATTGCCACCATTAGTTGTTTTTAAATATTTCCTGTATCCAAACGCTATTCCATAATCACCAGAAAAAGAAACTTCTTTGACAAATAATTCTACGTCAAATCTGGTATGTTTCCATGACAATCCTGCATCAGTTGATTTACTAATAATTGGCCAGTGCCTAATGAAAGATTCTCCATCTTCTTTTACGAATTTAGAGCTATCTGAAATAACGAATTGAACATTATCTGCTGGATACGCCAAAGCAAGAACATTATGACCTTTATTATCTAATATTATTTCCCATGTAGCACCACTGTCGTTTGAAGAATAAACCGTTCTTTGCTCGCTGGCAATTAAAAATCTATCTCCATGTCCGGCGATAATGGACAATGAATAGAGCTCTTCACCAAATTCAACAACTTCTTCAAACATCAAAAACTGTACTGGAATTTCCTTTTCCAAATCAATTTTTATAATACCACCTAAATAACCACATAAAAAAGCAGTATTTCTATTATAATCAAATGAATTGATAGGAATAGTTGATAGCGAGCTTTGGAACCATGTATCCCCTCCGTCTCTTGAAAAGCAATGTTTGGTTCCAGATAAAAATGCTGTTGATAACATAAGACTATCGTTTACCTGCAGAATACTAAAAAAAGCTTCAGGCATATATTTAGAATCTTTTATTGTCCATGTTTCAAAGTTATCATTAGATTCAATAAGTGTAAATGGATCACCTCCAATAAATATCTTATCTGATGAATTTTCTGAAATACATAATAAGTTACTTTCTGTATTTAATTCGATTATTTGCCAATCAACTCCTCCATTACTTGATTTTAAGCAAGTGCCTTTATCACCTATTATTATCACTAACTGTTCGTTAATAAATTTAGCTTCATTCAGATTTGAATAAACATCAGGGATACTTATGGTGTTCCATGTTTCTCCATAATCATTCGAAATAACTACTAACCCATCGTCCCCGACAATTATTCCGTTCTTCCCAAAAATTGAAACTGCATTCAGGTCTTTATCAGTATTAATATCTATTCTTATCCAATTGGTTCCATCATCTACAGATTATGATAAGGTCCCGTTTGATCCTACAGAGAATATATTATCCCCTGTAAAATGAATTCCCTTCAAATGTTCAAGGTCGTATTTTCCTCTGATAGTTTCCCATGTATCGCCAAAGTCATTGCTTCTTTTTACAAGCCCATAATCACCGACGCTAATTAATAAATTATTGTTAATAACCCTTATGTCGTTTAAGGTCTGTGATCTTACTTTAATACTAACTTTTTCCCAAGAATTGCCATAAGCTGAAAAGGCAAAAATAAACCACACTAAGATAATCATTAGATTTTTCATATTGAACTCCAATAAGAATTAAATAAATAATTTATTTGCCCTTTTCCCGAAGAATGCTTATATTGCCAGTTGGTTGTAATGGCTCTGCATCTTCGGGTGTGGGGCTTTTTTTATAGATAAATACTATTATCCCA
>CAYQTZ010000477.1:0-2344 GCA_964420565.1 uncultured Hyphomicrobiales bacterium | reverse complement strand
TTTTATCTCCTGTGGCAAGTGGAGGATTCATATCATCATCAGCTTCCCAATAAGATTCTCTATTATATACTGCACTGCCGTTATCGTCTCTGATAATTACAGTAGCTAAAAATTCTGTTACTTCATTTAAGCCAACATTCTGGAATTCTACGTTTATTGGAATTGTCTGACCTCTCATATACTTGAAGTACTTAGGAGCTACGTTCGTTCTCGGGGAGGTAACATTTCTTACTGATAAGTCATTTGTCCAGGCAACAGTGAATGGGAAAAATTTCATGCTCGGATCTTTGCCTGGTAAGGCAACTGATACACCAAGACGATATTCGCCGCCACGGTCTGCATTAAATACACCTGTTCCATAAGGTGAGTTGGTGCCGCGGGATTCTTCTATGTTATATCTCGTATATCCTTCTACATCAATGTTAGTTGATCCTGTAGTCGGATCGAGTGCTTCGAAAACCACATCTGTCGAGGGTAAGGGACCTGTTATCTGGTATGTTAGCATTGTACCTGCGCTCTGAGCTCCACCAAAAAGTACCATAGGATGCTCAAAATCTACGTCTATATCTTCATCATTGATATTAATAGTTCTTGTTGTGCCGTCATAATCTTCGCCAGCATAAAGGATCGAGCCGGCACGCGGGAAAGCGTCCTTGATCGATAGTGTAAATTCTACGAGATAATCCTCGACTTCGCCGTAGTTTGATGCGCGAGTCGGTGGATTCTGGAAATAGTAGAAATAGCCATTAAAGCAGGCGTTATATGGCTGATATATAGAATATGGGTAATTCCAAGCAGTCATTACTCTCAGTCTGGATATTTCCAGTGGAGCGTCGTCAGGAACTGTTACCTCATAGCGGTATGTATGATATGTACCGCATCTCTGGTAATTCCTATACATGGCTCTTTCATTAAGGTCTAATCTGTTTGGATTATCTGATCTGTCATTATTGATCCATTCTGTAGGATCATGATTCCAGTCAAAAACACCATCAATATTCCAGTCTATGAACAATCTGTGAGTATAATAAGTGCTGTAACCATATCTTTCGCAATAGTCAGTTCCGTTATAGCTATAGTACTTATTCAGAGTTGTATATTCGATAAAATAAGTTGCTCCAAGAGATAGTTCGATAACTGGAGCATCTTCTCTGAACACATAGCATGCTTCCCAAATAGGACCAGATTCGAAAAAGAATACTTCGTCTCCGTCTTCAGTTTCTACTCTCAAGCTAACAACTGTTACATCGAAATACCAGTCGTAATAGCTCAAACTACCCATGTAACCGGGATAGCAAACATAACCAGGGTATTGATAGTAATTAGTACCAAAATCGGTACAATACTCGGCCTGAGCTTTCGCATTTTGCATTCCTGCAAAAAACATGACGAGCATTGCTGCTGTCAACATCACTCTTTTTAGAAGTGAAGTGTGTGTAAATCTGTTCATTTTAGTCTCCCAAATAATGTAAAACAAAATCATATCTATTAATTATCAAATTATTATCATCAATCAAATATCAACTATTTAAATATTTTATAACAACTTTTTATGAACTCCTATCAACAATAACAATAACTAAAGAACAAAGTTACACAATTTTGTACTTTTTTTTAAATAATATTTGCTGAAATAAATATTTAGTCTTTTGGAATATAATTATATGATAAGTATAAAATGAGCTATCGTCAATTTCATTTAGAAAAAAATGATATTGCGCCGCTTTCATAAATACATATATCAGAACATAATACTGGAATATATAGAAATTTTATTGATAATTTAAATGGTATAGCATTAAATTAATTTGGAAATAGGGAGAATATGCCGATAAAAATATATACTATTTATTTATTTTTGTTGCAGATAAAATAGCCAAATAGTTCATAAGTAATTAATAAGTAGAAATATCGGGTTGAGTGAATTTGATCTTTATTCTTTTCTGGCAGTTTAACCCACCAATTGATTCTTGATGGCATAGTGAGTGATCTCAGCATTACTTTTCATGCTTAGTTTCTCTAAGATACGGAGGCGGTAAGTGCTGATGGTATTTATTGAAAGATTAAGCTTGCGGGCTATCTCGGTAACAGTCATGCCAGATGCTATAAGGCACATCACCTGGAACTCCCTGTCTGACAGAGTATTGTGCAAAACAGAATCTTCTGAGCTATCTATATTTGATGCTAATAGCTCGGCAAGATATGGGGATATATACTTTCTGCCTTCGGCTACTTTGCGTATAGCATCTATTAGTTCCTCGGGTCTGCTTTCTTTGTTAAGATAGCCGGAGGCTCCGGCTTTAAGCACCCTCATAGCATATTGCTCTTCGGGATACAAAGTAAA
>CAYQTZ010000476.1:0-2349 GCA_964420565.1 uncultured Hyphomicrobiales bacterium | reverse complement strand
ATTCAAATCCTGACTGAAGGAGAAATGATCACTGGCTTGCACACCCTAACCTTTGACGGCAGCAGACTTGCCAACGGAGTCTATAATCTACAGATGGTAGTAGATGGTAAGAGTGTGAATAGGTTGCTGGTGGTGAGTAAGTAAACGAAAATATTTTAGATATTCCATATCTGAGAAGATATGGAATATCTGAATAATTTTCAATTATTTGAAAATAATACAATTGATCAATACAAGCATTAATTGTTGCTCAGCAGCTTCAAAGCTCTGATCATCCGTGTTACACCAATGCCACCTCCGAAACGCGGTGTCATATTCAAATCCAAGAACTCGCCGAGCTCCCTCATTACTCTTGCCCTCCCAAATTTTGAATAGAGAAGCTCAGCATATTTGCCATCAGAAATATTATGGAATCTTTCATGCATTATATTTGAGTCCACCTCCCTTTCAGCACTGCCGATAGTTTCGATACCATACAGTATTACATCAACTTTATTTGCTGTATCGTCTTCATTTCTTTTCATATTCCAGAAGGGTGAGGTATATTCCGGAAAATTCTTAATGAAAAACACTGGAGATATTTCATTCCATATCCTTACTTCGTCATCCGCATCAAGCTCCTTTTTACCAAACATTTTAGCCACGTCGAGATAATTTTCTATTGGATATTTCTTTTTATCATTATCCTGATTTTCAATATATGGAAAACCGATGAACTCAAGAAGCTCCTTTTCAAGCATTATCAAATCTTCCATGTCTCCTCTTGCTTCAAACTCAAACATGGGAAATATCAAATCATGCCTGCCCTGAATTGGATATGCTTCCTGGCGGTAGGAAGTCGAATGACAAAATACTCCTTGATAATCTGGATTTTCCAGCAATTCCACTTCCAAATCCATTTGTCCGGTTTGTTTCAAAGGCCATACTTTACCACAATATTGGAATGTCGCTATCGTGCTTGGGTCTTCGCATGCGGACAATATTGATAATCTTGGCTGTGTCGCCACTTCAATAAAACCCTTTTCTTCGAAAAATGCTCTGAGCTTCTTTGATGCTTCGTGATACTCTCTCGAGTTAATAACTGCTTGCTGATACATATTATACCTCCAAAAAAAAAGCCTGTTAAAAACAGGCTTGAATGAAACAAATATTATTTGATACAATGATTGTATCAAGTTTATTCTTCTTTTTCTTGACTATGAAACCATAAATGAACGAAAGGCAAAAAAAAAGCCAGTCAAACAATTGACTGGCTCTTTCATCTAATGAAAATACTTTGATCTCTATTTTATATTTGTCTTTCAACTTAACTTCTCCGGTTACACTACCGAAGGTCAAAGATACTAAATTTTTCTAATAATAAAAATATTTTTTTCAATATCATGTTAATTTTTGCGTGAGGTGGCGTGAAATTCAGAGGGAAAGAACACCATAAGCCCAAAAAAATCATGGAGAGATTGTTCTTACCACGCATTATTTAAAGAATATTCAGGAAAACTATTAAAAAGAGATTATGTTTGAGTTTTACTTTAAGCTGTAATACTAATCATTGATTAAAGACTGGCTTAAAATAAAAATGTTGGTCGAGAACTAATTCCTAACCAACATTTTGCTTATGGATATTTATTTTACTTATAGTTTCCTATTAGAAACCAATTGTTGCTTCGAAAGTGATACCATTAAAATTTGCACCAGCATAGTTACTATTTTCCATAAAATCATTATAATTCTGAGTAACATAGTTTAGTTTTGCTAGTACATTTTCAGTTAAAAACCATCCGAAACTTGCCTGAATTCTGTCTATTGATACTTTCTCATCTAAGGCAAGAGCGTCATCGCCTGAGACCATATTATATCTACCGCCAACGTAGAACTCCTCTTTAGAGCCAAATCTAAAGATCAATTCTGATGCTATCTGAGTCCATGAAATATTGTCATCATATGAAGTCTCAAATGTTGAGAATAGTTCAAAGCCCTTAAATATAAGTAAATTATTGATCATAATAGCTGTTATTTTTTCTTTAAAGCCAGGGGCATATCTACCAGCTCTGAAGCTTGCATCGTCTCCTACTGCTTGAATAACGCTATAAAACCTTGAGCCAGTTCTATCTCCGCTATATAAGTATATTCTCTGTGCCTGTGCGGTGTGATAAACTGATCCTGTGAGTCGCAATCGGAAATCTTCCGTCAATTGATCATCATAACCTAATTTGGCAATAATTGCTGGAGTAGTTTTACCAGGATTTGTAACACTTTGGTTGAGTTTTGCATTTGCAAAACCTAACATTCCAATAAACCCTGAGTTAAAATAATATGCTTCCGCACCAACTTCAGTTACAAAGGCATCCA
>CAYQTZ010000475.1:0-2351 GCA_964420565.1 uncultured Hyphomicrobiales bacterium | reverse complement strand
GGGAAGTCTAATATAATCTATACTATATATGGTTTTGAATAAACTATCCATCACTCTTTCACTCATAAAATTCATGGTGTAACATGCGTAACCACAGAGCAAAGAATAGTAAAGCTTTTGAGGCAAACTGCTAAAAGATGCGGAAAGATTTTGAAGTCTGTTTTTTGCTGTAATGTAATAAGTGTTGATTAAAAAAAAATAATTTTGAATATTGATGAATTTTCTTAAATTAGTTTGAATTGTAAATAATTGAAATAGTTGATTATCCCCAAAATTAGAAATAATAATACAAGTCTGGAAATATAACAACAAAATACGAAAAGAAAGAATTATATAGATACAGAAAAATACTTTTTGATTATTCTATAAAGGAGAATGCCATGAAAAAATCAATTATTCTTTTCGTAATGCTGCTTGGAGCTTTTATAATAGCTTTTTCGCAAGTGCCTGACAAAATGTCAATACAGGGAAAGATCACAGATTCTGAAGATAACCCAATTGGAGATGGAGATCACATCTTAAAATTTGTGTTTAGGGGAACTTGTACGTCAACGTGTGCTACTTTTTTAAAAACAGTAACAACAAAAGACGGGATATTTGATACATATATCAGCCCATTCTCTTCAAGCTTAACTTTTGAAGAACCTTATAGTTTAGAGATTCAGGATGAAGATGCAAATCCTCTGTTGAATTCAATAGAGCTAACAACTTCCCCTTATGCTTTTGTAGCTAAGACTGTTGAGGACGGCGGTATCACTACTGACAAACTCGCTGAAGATGCAGTATCTACCTCCAAGATACAAGACCTGGCGGTTTACAGCTACCATATTGCAAACGGAACAATAACGCAGGATAAACTCGCAGCGAATATAACGGCTACTCCAGTAGGAAGTGCCGGTGGCGATCTAAGAGGCACTTACCCAAATCCATTTATCAAAGAAGATGTTATCTATTCAAGCAATATAGTTGACAATCAGGTAAGTTCCGAAGATATTAAAGACGGGACAATAGAATCAGAAGATATTAAATCATATCAAGTTACAGGATCCCTTGATCCCGAAGGGAATTATAACATAGCTCTTTTAACTATTGGCTCAGAAAATATCGGAGAACAACAAATAAATGGAAACGCATATTCAATAAAACATATAAAAAAAGAAAGTGTTCAGGGGCATGGAATAGACGCTGATAACTCCGATATAAGGCCAGAATCAATAACAGGTTCTGGAGCAGGAGCCGACATTTCAGATATCAAACTTTTTTCTATAGGAACTCTTGATTTAGCTGATGAATCAGTTACAAATGATAAGCTCAAGGACAATGCAGTTTCTTCAGAGAAAATTCTGGATTCTCAGGTAAAAACCGACGATATTGATCTGTGGGCTGTCATTGATGAAAAGATCGCAAATAATACTGTGGTCCGTAGCTTAAATGGTACTCAGGACGAAGTATCTCTTGTGGCTGGTGCAAATATATCCATCGAAACTGATCTTGACAATGATGAAATCGTTATTTCATCTACCTGCTGCACGGTTTCAGTTGGTGGCGAGGCAGGTGGAGATCTGACTGGCAATTATCCAAATCCAGAGATAACAAGTGGTGCTGTAACTGAAAGTAAGCTGGCTGATGGTGCTGTAACAGAAGATAAAATCGCCAACGGGGCAGTAACTCAAGATAAAATTTCAGATGGGGTTACTGCAATACCATCGGGGGACGCTGGTGGGGATTTGACTGGGACTTATCCTAATCCTTCAATTAAAGACAACACAGTAGTTCGCAGCTTGAACGAAACTCAGGATTATGTCTCTCTACTTCCCGGTGCAAATATTTCAATATCCACAAACACAGAAACTGATGAGATCACTATTTCTTCAACTTGCTGCGAAGATGAAGATTTGTTCCCGATAGATGTAGCTTATGATGATCCAGGTCCTATTATTCGATTAAGAAATGATGATGGTCCTGACATTAGAATAGATCATGAATCAGGTAGAATAATCTACCTCGGCACTAATGGCGATGACGATGGAACAGGTGATGGGGACGATATAGTTATTGGCGATGGTATTACTATTAGAGGTACAAATGGAACTGTATCGCTCGGAAGAAGTGGAAATGATCCTAATAACGTATATGCCCCGAGTGGTATGGCAATGGTTAGTGAATCAGATGGTGAAGATGAAGATGATCATGGATTAGCAGGCAGAGCAGTAGGAGGTCATGGTGTTCACGGAGAATCTATAGATGGGCAAGGCGTTCATGGGGAAAGTATTAACAATAATGGAGTCTGCGGCGAAAGTACTCACGGAGATGGAGTAAGCGGAACCTCTGGAGCTACAGGGCATGGAGTA
>CAYQTZ010000474.1:0-2356 GCA_964420565.1 uncultured Hyphomicrobiales bacterium | reverse complement strand
TTCCGTTCTTACTCCCTCCCTTGCGTAGTAAGGGAGGGTCGGGGTGGGATCGTTTGATTAATTTATTACACAAACACCGCCTCAATCCCCCTCTTAAAAGAGTGTGAGGCTAAGATATTATATTTCAATAAAATACGTTCTCGCTGAATTTTGGGATTTTACAATTGTTCTCAGACTTAGTTTTATGCAAAAATAAGAAACGGAGCTTTTTTATGGCTCCGTCTCTTTTTGGGTTGTTTCTTTAATCTTATGGAAGATTATTATGAAAAAGTAAATGAATAAAATACACAACCAACTAATAAATAATTTAACTAAGACTAAATTATATAAAAAAAGTTTAAATTCCAAATATTTTTTTAAATAAAATAATAAAAAGACTTATTTGGTAGAAAATACGTCAATAGTGCTTTACTAATATAATTTTGAAAGTAAGGATAATGAGAAAGCAGAATTTCAGGAATATAGCTATAATAGCTCACGTAGATCACGGCAAAACTACGCTTGTTGACGGAATGCTTCGCCAAAGCGGCACGTTCCAGCAGCACGAAAAAGTTGACGACAGAGTAATGGACTCTATGGACCTCGAACGCGAACGCGGTATCACTATTATGGCGAAGAACACTTCCATCCGCTATCATGATATTAAGATAAATATTATGGATACGCCAGGGCACGCTGATTTCGGTGGTGAAGTAGAGCGCGGGCTCAATCTCGTTGATGGAGCAATACTACTGGTAGATGCTAGCGAAGGTCCTTTGCCGCAGACTCGATTTGTTGTTAAGAAAGCTTTGGCAAAGAGTTTACCAATAATACTCGTTATCAATAAAATAGATCGCCACGACGCAAGAATTGACGAAGTGGTAAGCGAAGTATATGATCTGTTCATAGATCTGGGTGCCAACGATGAGCAGATAGATTTTCCTGTGCTATATACAAATGCGAGAATGGGAGTGGCTCATCTTGAATTAGGCGATGACTCAGAGAATTTTCAGCCGCTTTTTGATACCATTGTAAGTTATATCCCCGGTCCTGAAGCAATAGACTACGAAGTCCCTCAATTTTTGGTTACTTCTCTGGATTACGACCCTTACGTAGGTCAGTTGCTGATAGGGCGTGTGCAGAACGGAACATTTGAGATGAGGAAACAATACACTTTATGCGGTAAAGATGATTCCCGTACAGGAGTTACTTTTTCTGCTCTATATACTTTCGATGGTCTGAAAAAAAAGCAGGTTGACAGCGTAGAAGCAGGCGATATAATAAGTATAGCAGGTCTCGAAAATGTTCAGATAGGTGACTCAATCTCTGATTTCGAGAATCCAAAGCCGTTACCCAGGATTAAAGTTGATGAGCCGACAGTTTCTATGATATTTTATGTAAATACCAGCCCGTTTGCTGGTACAGAAGGAAAATACCTGACAACAAGGCATCTGCGTTCCCGGCTATATAAGGAAATTCTTACTAACGTTTCTCTCCGCGTTGAACTGATAGCCGACAGGACTGACGCTTTCAAAGTCTCCGGCAGAGGAGAATTGCAGCTTGCCGTGCTTATTGAAATGATGCGCCGCGAGGGGTATGAATTTATGGTTTCCAAACCGCAGGTTATTACCAAAATAGAAGATGGCAAGACAAAAGAACCTTTCGAACACGTCTATATTGACGTTCCCGAAGAATATACTGGAGTTATTACCGAAAAGCTCTCAATTCGCAAGGGCAGAATGGCTAATCTTTTGAATAACAATTATGGCAGAGTAAATTTAGAATTTATTATTCCATCACGCGGGCTTATTGGATTCCGCAGCCAGTTCCTGACAGATACCAAAGGCAGCGGAGTATTGAATACATTATTTGAAGGTTATGATGATTGGGCGGGACCTATACCGCAGCGTAATACCGGAGCTTTAGTTGCCGACAGAACAGGCAGAGTAACCGCATTTGCTTGCTTTGCCATGGAAGACCGCGGTGAGTTATTTATAGAAGTTGGGGCTCAGGTTTATTGCGGTATGGTGGTAGGCGAACGCAATAAATCTATGGACCTGAATGTAAATATTACAAAACAGAAGAAGCTTACTAATATGCGAGCTTCCAATTCAGATGCGACAGTTACTTTAAGGCCTCCAAAAATTCTTTCGTTAGACCAGGCAATTGAATTCATAGACGAAGATGAACTCGTGGAGATCACACCCGATAGCATCCGTTTACGCAAGATGGAGTTAGATCCAAACAAAAGAAAAGTTAAAACGAGAAGCCAATAATAGCAGAAATATATAGATTGAGCCCATTGTAAAATCCTATATATGCAGAACTTCTGACGCCAATGAAATAATAGTTCTGCATTTAATCGGATTTATTATAC
>CAYQTZ010000473.1:0-2361 GCA_964420565.1 uncultured Hyphomicrobiales bacterium | reverse complement strand
AGCTGATTTCGGTTTCATCTTCAAATGGGTTTGGTATGTTTTGTTCGAGGATAATTTGATTAGGTAGTTTTGGTGTTTCTTTTACAGATACATATCTTTCTCTGCTTCGGTAAAGGCCGGCATAGGGAACCGCTGCATAAATATAACCATCGGGACTTACACCCATTGCCGAAAAATGTCCCGACTGTTTAATACCGGAATCAATTTTCTCCCAATTAATTCCATTGTTTGTAGAACGATATGATGAATGCCAAAAACAGCCTGCTGAATCTACAGCTAACACGACATCGGCATTGAATTCTCTTGATATTTGCCTGGCATACCAGGATTTGCCGTTGTTATTCGTTTTCAATACATCGTACAGATCACCACGAAAGCCTACGGCGAATCCGGTTTTATTATAGGGGTGAAATATTATTGACTCAAGATCATTTACATGATACATAAATTCCTAAAGTAACTTTTAACTTACAAAAGATACAAGAATTTCCTATCAAAATCAAAAAATGGTATCAATTTTTTGGATTTTGTTCAGAAATATTTCGATGAACTCTATGGAATCCAGCGAAAAAACGCTATTTAATGACTTCTAAAGCATACCTCACCCTTGCTTTCAAATTATTCTTATATTTCTGACTTAAATTCCCGATCAGAAGCAGAGCATATCAACTGCTTCATCAATCTTTTGCCACCTTTCTTTGTAATAATATGCTTCATACATCTTCAAGTGTATTTGTCTGCCGGTTTTTACTATCTTTCCGGCAAGCTGGATGAACCACGATCTAAACGTTGCCGGCTCTTCATGCCATGAAGCAATGTCCGTTAATTTTCTCATCCATACACTAATGTTGTAAGCCATTATGCTTGACAACCATAACATCTCGTTTGCCCAGAAATCATCTGTCAATAGCTGTCCGGCAAACATTTGATTCTTTACATTCTCTATCCAGTTCTCACTTGTTCCTCTGTCGCCATATAACTTATGTATTTGCAATGGATTATCAACTATATTCGTGCAGTAACAGAAATAATCCCAGTTCTTGATTGGAAAGATAACACCATCTATTATCTCTTCCCGAAGGATCCTTACTGCTGAAAAGTGTCTGGATTTTTTCCAGCTTTTTGGCATGTACTCAAAATCGCATATCTCAACATCCTTCATGCCAGGTACTTTCTGCCAATGCTGACCAGAAAGAACTCTTTCAAGATTCTTCAGCTTTACTTTGATCAAATAATCTGTATTCTGTCTTTGCTCTATTTCGCTTATCATGCTATTGCTGAAAAATCCACTGTCGGCTCTAACTAACAAATGATCAATGCTTGCTGGTAACATAGAAAATGCTTGCTTTATAAATTCTCCAGCTCCATTGGCAGTGTAAGTATCTCCAGGACGGAACCAGCTCAATAGACATTCCCTTGTGCTATTGAGAAAACCCAATAGCGGATGATAGCTTTTTGCTCCTCTTTTCTTTTCGTTGAACCCTTTTGCTGCTCCCTGCTGATTGCCATATACTGTCTTGACTGATGAATCAAGATCAAGTATATCCTCCGTAGTTCCCAACTTTTTATGAACTTTCGTGAACTATCGCCAATGACCTGCATATACTCACTGCATTGCTTCATCCCACAGCGTTTCAAGCGATTTGTAATTGTCGAACTGCTTATCTTATCTTTCAAATTATAGAATTTCTGTAACAATGGGTCTAATGTAAAATTTTCGAGCTTACTAAGCCGGTTCATACCACAAGATATTCCTTCAATAACAACTGACAGGATATTACCTGTCTCATATTTAATATTGTGGTGCATTTCCATACTAATATCGTTGAGTTGCTTACGCAGTCCTAACTTATCAATGAATCTGTGTATTGATTTCAGATCAGAATAATTTGTTAACGCTCCTGCTGAAAAATCTGCATGAATTTTTTGGTTTTGACTGTTTTTTTTCGTATTTTTCTTCATTGGAAAAGTGAATTAATTTGTTGAACATTTGTTTATCTAACTATATACAATATAACACTTTATCTTCACTTTTCCAATTTTTACTTTAGGGATTTAGGTAAATTTTTTTTTATATTCGTTTTTTGTAAAAATATTAATAATAGGATATAATGTATTTATTCTACAATTAAAGTATTGTCTATGTCATTATATATTATAGAATTATATTAATATCAAAAATGAGGTTCAATAAATATCGTATAAAATAATGAATATGGTTCATATATTATGCAATAAGCGTATAACTTGATTACTTAAATTCATCCGATGAATTTAAGTAACTAAAAAATATTGAAATTATATAAAAGACGCCCTCGCAAAAACAAATTTTCTAAATATAAGCAATTTTCCTGAAATTCC
>CAYQTZ010000472.1:0-2362 GCA_964420565.1 uncultured Hyphomicrobiales bacterium | reverse complement strand
GGAACAGAAAGAAATCTATACAGGAACAAAATATTGAAAGAAAATTTCATGGAAATGGGATATGATTTCGCTAATGATATTTACGATAGTGCGATGAAAGAATCTTGGGAGTATTTCAATGATATCTGGCAGAATGAAAGCCGAACACCTCTCTCAGGCGAGCTGATCCAATTCTATTGGGACAAGATTGGAGCCAAACGAGACATGGAAAGATTAGATAGTATTGCTTTTCTCTTTGAAGAATCCATACTTAAATTTCAGCCTGACTTGCTGCACGATGTCAAAGAAAATTTAGCAAAATTAAATGAAAAATATGATCTTGCTATTGTATCTGATACTGGTTTCTCTCCCGGAAAAGTTCTGAAAGTACTATTACATCGCAATGAGATAATTGATTATTTCTCTTTTTTTAGTTTCAGTGACGAAACAGGTGTCTCAAAGCCTCATAAAAAAGCATTCCTCCCTGTATTGGACTTTTTCGGATGCAAGCCGCATGAAGCTGTCCATATAGGAGATATTGAGAAAACAGATATTGCTGGCGCGAAAGCTCTCGGTATGAAGGCAATACGATTCGCAGGGGACAAAACCTCCTTTTTCCTGAAAAGAAATCCTGAAAAAACAAATGCAGATGCCGAAGCTCATTCATGGAATGAAATACCAGAAATAATTGAAAATTTGGATAGAGACCATAAAAATTTTATTTGATCAATAATATAAAGGATCGGATCATTATGAGCAAAATCGAATTGTTAAAAGGAGACATAACAAAGTTAGAGATTGAAGCTATTGTAAACGCTGCTAACTCTTCGCTTATAGCTGGCGGTGGTGTAGATGGAGCAATCCACAAAGCTGGTGGACCGAGAATACACGAAGACTGTATGAGAATAGTTCACAAAATGGGTGGATGCCCTCCCGGCGAAGCCGTAATCACAAACGCTGGCGATATGCCTTCTAAATATGTGATCCACACAGTTGGGCCTATCTGGAAAAATGGAAGAATAAACGAAGAAGATATTCTCGCCAGATGTTATCAAAATTCTTTGGAGCTTGCGCATGATTTCAATATCCAATCTGTGGCTTTCCCAAATATCAGCACCGGCGCTTATAGTTTTCCCAAAGAGCTTGCGGCAACTATCGCCGTGAGAACTGTTATAGAAAATCTCGAAAAATGCAATATGCAAAAAGTCGTTTTTATCTCATTGGACGACGAAAACCATGAAATATATAAGAAAATAATGAAAGATATGAATTTATGAAAATGCTGTCTGCACTGCTGCTGTTGCTTTTTATTATTTCTATAGCAACAAATTCGCAGGAGGAAAAGTTCAACGGACGAACTCCCATCATACTCGAATGGGCTGACACTCTTGCGGGTATGGGCACCGAGGGGCAGAGAATTCGCAATTGGAAGGGAAATGTACGCTTTAGGCAAAATGATATACTCGTAGAAAGCGATAAAGCCAAACAGTATTTAGACGCTAATAAAATTGATTTGATTGGTAATGTAAGGATTACGCAGGATTCGCTTGTTATGACAGCACCTGTGATCTATTATAACGGAAACACAAAGATAGCCAATGCCACAGACAGAGTAAGAATAATTAACGGGAATACTATTCTAACAGCTAACAAAGGTAAATACTCCACAGACACAAAAATAGCCATATTTACAGGAGACGTTTTTATTGATGACGATTCCACAACAATTACCGCAGATAAAATAATATATTACAGAGAAAACCAAAACAGCTTTGCTTATGGTAATGTAGAAATTCGCGGGAAATATAGCAATACAAATCTTTATGCAGATACTATCTTGCATTACCCCGAAAAGAATTTCACACAAGCTTTGGGCAACCCGACTCTGAACCAAATTGATACTTTAAAAATACAAACAGATATTACAACTGAAGATACTACAGTTAATAAAGTAGATTTCGAGTTTGATACTTTGCTTGTTTCATCTTCAATTATGGAAGCCTTTCGTAGCGAACATGTAGAAACATACACTTTTCTTGATAGTGTAGAAATACAAAAGGGAGCGGTCTCGGCAAAAGCCAACGAAGCATTTTACGATAAATTCGAGGAGATCATTTATCTTTTTGATATGCCCATTGTTTGGTTTGATTCCACACAGCTACACGCCGACACTATACTGATACACACACCTAACAACAAATTATCAAGGATACACGCCTTCACTCATTCATTGGCAGCTACCCGCGACGACACCCTGAAATCCGATATGATAAGTCAGATAACGGGAAACGAGATAATTATTGAGATCATACAGGACACTATTGATTATATACACAGCTACGGCAATGCAAAGAGCTTATTTTTCGATAAAGACGAGAAAGGC
>CAYQTZ010000471.1:0-2367 GCA_964420565.1 uncultured Hyphomicrobiales bacterium | reverse complement strand
ATCTTTCATTAGCACTGGGTTACGGTAACGAAACTCTGAAGCATACTCGACTTCTACTGGTATCTGGCATAAGTTTTCAATCAGATATTCAGCTACCAAAGCAGAATGCCACGATGTACCGCAGGCAGTAAAAATTATACGATGTGCATCTCTTAGCTTATCGGCTACATTTTTCAAGCCTCCCAATTTAACATTTCCCTGATCTGTTATCAATCTGCCGCGAAATGATTCTTTGAAAGTTGTAGGCTGCTCGAAAATCTCCTTAAGCATAAAATGCTCGTAGCCAGATTTTTCTATTTCTTCTATATCAAAATCTATCTGATGGATTATGCTTTTTGTTTTTATATTATCTATAGTTTTAGTTACGAAGCTCTTATCATCAATTATCACCATTTCGTTATCTTCTAAATATATCACTTGTCTGGTATGCTGCACTATGGCAGAAACATCAGAGGCAATAATATAATCGCTCTCGCCTATCCCTACAACCATTGGGCTACCAAGCCTGGCACCAATGATTTTCTTTGGCTCATAATTAGATATAGCTACGATACCGAATGTACCTTCTACCTGAGTCAGTGCTATTCTAATAGCTTTTTCGAGATCGAACACCTGATCATAAATAGCTCCTATCAACACAGCGAGAACTTCTGAATCTGTTTCGCTTTGAAAAGAATAACCTTTATTTATAAGCTGTTTTTTTAAAGTAACGTAATTTTCGATAATACCATTATGCACAATACTGATATTGTTGGAATTATCGGTATGAGGGTGAGCATTTACGTCGTTAGGATAGCCGTGAGTAGCCCAGCGTGTATGCGCAATTCCAATTTTTGAATTTAGATGATTGCCTTTTAGTAGCGTGGCTAATTCCTTTACTTTACCAGCTTTTTTATAAGTCCTGATCTTGCCGTCTTCGATAATGGACAGTCCAGCCGAGTCATAACCTCTGTATTCAAGACGTCTCAAGCCGTTTAACAATAAATTAGTTGCTTTATACTGTCCGAGATAACCTACTATTCCACACATATTATTCCCTCATAAAATTAACTCATTGTCAAAATATAATTAATGTCCCTTGATTCCATGAATTTCATTAAATAATCATAGCAATCCTGATATACACCTAAATACTCTGGAGGGCAAATTCCTTTTCTATCAAATTTTCCATCTAAAAATAATCTGACAGCTCCTGTGCATGCAAAGCCCGTGGTTCGTGCCATAGAAGAAAATCCCGTATTCTTATCCCGGCGATCTAACATATTCTATATGTATTTGGTTGCCTTCCCTTTACTTTTACCTTCGATGATGATTCTCATAGCAGTTAATTCATCATCTTCAGGATATAATTTCCATTTATCGAAAAGAACTTTGTTAGTAATATCTATTGGACGAAAGTGAGTACCATTAATTTCAATTTTGTCTTCAGAGAAAAAGCCGCTTTCTTTGAGTAATTTTATTTTATCTATATGTCCGGGATAGCGTAAAGTTTTTTCTTTCATGTTTTCAATCTTCATCGTTTTTAGTAAGGTACGCAAACCGTCAGTATTGAAAGCTTCCAAAGTACCAATTTCTTCAAACTCAATAAATTCCGGCTCGGATAGTGCTGGTTTTATTACTATACTTCCATTTTCAACAATTCTTGCAGGTCGGGTATATTCTTCGATTACGTCTATGGGTGAGAATGGTGCTTTGTATTCGTAAGGTTTACTTCGAACCGCAGGCAATCCGCCTACGAAACATTGAAATTTGTCTATCTGCATGGTTTTATTATGATAGCCCAATATAAAGTGCATCATTCCGGGCGCTACTCCAAAATCAACTATAGCGGTTACATCTTTTTCTTTTGCTAATGCATCAAGATCGAAAGGATTCTCAGGGAAAAAAGAAATATCTACAACATTCTTGCCGGCTGTAATGACATTTTTTATTACTTCATAACCCATAAACCCTGGTACGGCTCCGACGACCAGATCAAAATCAGCAATGGCATTTTTTAGTTTTTCAGCATTAGTAACGTCTAACTTTATTGTGTCAATACCGTGATTTTCTTTTAATAAATTGAGATTTTCTTCCGATATGTCAGCTACCGTTACATTAAAATCCAGATTCAGATCGGCAGCCATAACGCTTCCGACCATACCTGCTCCGAGAACTATGATACTCTTCATTATATATATTGTCCTGTTTTTTGAAAACTTTAAAATTACAAAAAAGCAATTAGAGTTCAAAATTTCATATTAATTCGATAAGTCTATACTCTAATATGACTATTACAAAACCAAAGAAAATCCCATAAAGTCCTCCTTTTGATAGAGACTGTGTGATGGGGTAGAAATCATAAGTGAAATAGAAATAAAAGCCGAT
>CAYQTZ010000470.1:0-2369 GCA_964420565.1 uncultured Hyphomicrobiales bacterium | reverse complement strand
TCATTTCTTCACCTTATCAATAAATTCCTGAGTTTTGTTTAGCTCTTTCACATATTCCGCCGCTGTTATCTGTTTGAAGTAATCATTGACAGGATAGTTAAGTACATAAGCGTCATTATATGTCGTGAGTATATTTTTTGGTTCGCTATGTTGTTTATGATAGAAATCCACGTAGTGCATTATTTTGCTTACATCGTTGATCTCATCATACATTTTTGTTTTATAATTGGTTAGCGTCGTGTTCGGAAATACGTTAAGCATTACGTCTGCTTCCATGCCATAAGTATCATAGAACGCAACATCATACATCTGAAGCTGAAGTTCGTGTGTAGGAAATACATTACTTCCGGTTTTCCAGTCAATTATTGCGAGTTTCCGCTCTGTCTTACGTCCTTTTTTAACATTGATATAAGCCACGCAATCAATGAGTGAAGCATAACCAAGATGGTATTCTTCATTCCAGTATTTGATCGGAAGCTCCACTGCCAGCGGTTCTATCTGCACATCTTCAAAAAATTTCATGAAGCACATAAGATAGTCTTTTGCTTTGAAATGCCACCACTTGTAATTGAATCTGAGATTGTTTTTCTCAGCATATTCTTCAATCCGTTTGGATAATTTATCAAATTGATATTCGCCGAAAAGCATTATATCTGATAGCTCTTCATGGATAAACGTCCCGAGATGAGCTTTCTCGCTTAGCCACTGATTATATTTTGCGATTCCCATATCCGCTTTGAGCTTTATAATAAACTCCGGTGTTGGATAAGCGGTATTGAGTATTGATGTTACTGATGGATAGAACTGAACATCATCCGTATCGAAGTCATATTCATAATACCATCTGCGATTTTTCTCTTGGAATCTGAATAGAGTCAGTTCCCTTTTAATTTTCTTTACGTTCTGCGAATACGCTTTTATTGTTTCAATATTCATTATTTATTCTCCATGTTAAAATCTATAATTGTTTGAGTTAAATCCTTATTATATTCCTGCAACATAACTAAAGCCCATTTGTAATAAGCAAGCCGCAATGATGAGTCGGCGTTTTTGACGAGACATTCGATCCGGCTTTCCTGCTTCCGCATTTTCTTGCTTAGCTCTTTTGAAAGATCGTATGTATTCATTTACGTCTCCTTACCATTGAATCCATTAACATCAGTAATCTATCCATACCTTTAGTAATTGCCTGCTCGAATACAACATCGTTATTGCGAACATACCATAGCCAGTGCTTCTTAACCGGTATCCTGAGTATCCTGCTCATGCTACCTCCATGATATATTCAAATATTTTGTTGATTTTCTCTTTCAGTTTCTGAATAAAATCCTGAAATTGCCCTGATTCAACAACATCGTTTGAAGAATGAACTTTATCAAAGTCTATTTTTTTGTCATCAATATAAAATTCGATTTTCCCAGCGATTGGCTCTATTATTTTTGCGTCAACATGCCAGTCAAGTTCATAGATTTCATCATTCCAGTTACGCCATTTGTCTATGTAAAAGGATATTTCTATTTCCATTCCAATCTTGTCTGAAATTTGCATATCCATTGAAGCCCAGTAATCATAAACTTCAAATGTCTGTTGGCAATCTTCATGGAATCTGCTTACCATAGTAGCAATCTCGCCCAAATATTTCTTGTTATCATAGTGCATTGCCTGCCTCCTTTGCGTCTAAGATTTGGAATATTATATTCTGGTTAGCGGCTTTTGCAAGCGTTTCATCTAAATACGTATTATACATATCATTGAAAATATCTTTGTGGTGGTTAGCAAGGAATGATCCCCAAGGTATCCCTGATACTTTTTCTTTCTTCATCAGTTTGCGAATATGTTCCGGCATTGCGATTTCATTTAGCGACTTCTCATAATCCAATTTGGTGTAACCCATTTTAATTCTCCATAAATTTTTTAATAAAATATTTATTCTTTTCTTAGGCATGGCATAAATTCCTCTGAAGTGTTGGATAGCTTGTATATCCGTCGATATAATATTTCTCGCTTCTGCGAACTTTATCAACAGATATTTTCACTTGGTTCTCTTCAGCTCTTAAGCGTCTGATGTCGAGCTGGAATTTGTTTTCGGTATTCCATCCGTTCCAGTGTGTCTCAATCTCTTTTGCGATTCCTGCGATGATGTCGAGAATGATCCCTGGATTTGATTCCCGGAGTTCCATTCCGATCATTGTTGCTGCCATTTTGATGTTCTCGTTGCCGATCTCGTCAAGCATTTCGTTTGGATAGATAATCGGATTATCTGTCCATTGTGCTTTTTGTTTTTGGTTTTTCATAATTTTTCCTTAAATTAGTGTTAATACATTGTGTTTATATTTAGACGATGACCAGATCGGCTTTTTTTATGTTTT
>CAYQTZ010000469.1:0-2380 GCA_964420565.1 uncultured Hyphomicrobiales bacterium | reverse complement strand
GTACCAAAAAGGAAAAAATATTATATTTGGAAATGGAACAACTAACATACATAACGAGGCAAAATAGCTGGTGCCTTAAGCTGCTATGACCAGTTAATATTCACAGGTACAATCAAGAGAACATTTCTTATGCTCATGGAATGACAAATTATTTATACCAAAAGAAAATAAGGATATTTGACTACCCGAGGTTTGCAATGCCACTAAGAAATGTTATCCGCAGTAATGCAGAAAAACTGGCTAAGGTAAAGAAGTAACTACTCAACCCAAAACTAAAAAATATTTAGTCCCTTATCAACAATATTCTGTCATATTTTAGCAGAATATTGTTGTTAAGGGGCTAATGAAGAACGGATATCCACCAGTCATCATCAATACTGAGCTCAGAGATGAATACTTACAATCCTTGCAATATGCTGATGCTGAGGATATTGATAAGCTCATAGTCTTTCTTGGTCACCGCCAGATAGAATCTCTTGATCTTTAGCTTCGAGCCGTTAGAGGCGAGAAGATTGAAGAGGAAGTGGATGGTGATGCTCTGCTTGAGAAGATAGATAGGAAGATGGGGGAGGAGTGAGGAAATAAAATCATTTTTAGCTTTCATAATCGCCCAAAATAGCTATATTTCGGTGTAAGAAACTTTCCATTAAATTTGAACCACGCCACCACTTATACAATAATACGTCTCTTTTCAATCCCTTCCATAACATCTTGCTTAACCTTCCTTTCTTCTTCTAAGTCGTAGTCATTCTGCAATCCAAGCCAGAACTTAGCAGTAGTCCCAAAATATGAAGCTAATCTAAGAGCTGTATCAGCAGTTATCCTTCTTTTCCCTTTTATGATCTGTGAAATCCGCGTTTGAGGAATATCAGTATCCTTAGATAATCTGTAAGCTGTTATCTGAAGCGGATTTAAGAATTCTTCTAAGAGAATCTCTCCGGGGTGTATGTTCGCTAATCTTTTCATATTTAAACCTCTTTTTAATGATAATCCAATATCATAACATTATGTGCATTATTGTCAATCCATAGAAATACAATCCTCCATTGGTCATTAATCCTAATGCTATAAAAATCAGAACCTTGCAACTTCTCAAGCCGGTTCGACGGTGGAATTCTCAAATCATATAAACTCTGAGAGTTATTTACCATTCTTAGTTTTCTCCTTCCAATTTGTTGGATTTCAACAGGTATTTTTTTGACAATCTCTCCATCCCATATTTTTTTAGTTACTTTTGAACCAAATGAAACAATCATACTATCTCCTTCCGTTACTAACGTCAAAGGTAACTAATATATTTTAGATTATCAAATTAATTAAAAACATTTCGGCTGTTAGACAATATTGTGGAGTGTAAAGATCACAGATAAAGGATTTGAAAACTTCCAATAATATTTTTATTATTTTATTATCAAATGGTTTAATACTTAACTACTTTAAGTGTCTGCCTGTATTGTTCTCCTATCTTTACGAAATATATTCCAGAAAGAAGCTTAGATATATTAATTACTGAAACCTCTGATGTTAATTTACCAGTCAATACTTGTCTTCCTACATGATCAAGAATTTGATAGGATTGTCCTAATAGTGTTGGACATATTCTAACATTCATCAATTCATTTGCTGGATTTGGATATACTGAGATATTTTTTGATAGACCAGAATCAGAAATTCCTGAAACATTGGTAAAAGTCAAAGTTATTTGATTATAATAAAGCATTGTCGTTGATTCAAACCCGGAATCAGTTCCAATACAAACCCATAACTCTCCATTGCTGTCAGAAGTAATAGTAAATAAATGAGATGAATTATTTCTGTTTATTAAAGTAAAAACAGTTGTCGTATCAGAAACTCCAACATGTCCAATCGTGTCCATATCAACACCTCTGCCAACTTGATTCCCTTTGTCAATGTTCATTAAGTAGTAACCATCTGATGCAATTTTCAATGGTTCTATTAAGGTTGCACCCGCTTTCATTGTAACTGCTTCACCTGGAGGGCCTCCAACTCCTATTGCGTTGGTAGGAGCGTTTGAGGCAAATTCTACATCAATAAGAAGCTGGTAAGTAGTATTTGGAAGAAGTCCTGATATTTTTCGCTTAATAAACATAAACAAGTCATCGCTGTGATTATTACCTTTTATCATCAAAGCATATTTGGTTGTGTCTAATGGCAAAGGTAAGTTTTCTCTGTTAAATTCAAGTTCGTAAAATATCGAATCAGACACTGGGTAATCAGCAAAATCTCCTGACCATCCTTCATATCCTGTCGAAAAATCAAAGGATAATGTCTGAGCATTTACTGAAATACCAAAGATAATAAATGCTAAAGTTATTAATAGTACAATTCTTTTTTTTATATTTTTCATTTCATTTTTTTT
>CAYQTZ010000468.1:0-2390 GCA_964420565.1 uncultured Hyphomicrobiales bacterium | reverse complement strand
ATTGAATGGGATGATAAAGATCATTTCCCCAAAGTCGAAAATCTGGATTTCCCACTTTACCTGAAAGAAGGCGAAAGACATACATTCAAAGTATATTATACACCACTTGAATCTGGTGTACAGCATACAGAACGCGCATGGTTCAATTGTAATACAGATACCTCCAAAGTATATTCTGACTGGACTGGAATCGGTATTGAAGCCGGACCTGCTATCACAGGTTACGATTGGCAATACAAACGGGTAATTGATGATCATAATATTTCTCAAGGTATTTATGAATACGAAGGTAAAGTAGTAGTCTGGAATACCGGTAATACTGATCTTTCAGTTGACGGATTAGTAATAGAAGGCGACGACGAAGGAGTATTTGAAGTAAAGACAGATAATATGCCTCAGTACCTGAAGCAAAATGAACCTATAGAATTACAGGCTTTCTTCAGACCTAAAGATCAAATTGATTACGAAGCTACAGTTACTATTAACACTAGATTCAATCAGGAAATCCTATCAGCCAGCGATTATTTACTTGATGCAGGTCTTCAGCCACATATTAATGTAACAGGTTACGACTTTGGCCAAGTGCTCGTAGGTAATACATCTAACGGAGTTGGCACAATAATTCATACTGCACTACCAGATTTTGAACACTCAATGGATCTTACTATTACAAAGATTTATATAGACAATGATACTTACGGAGCTTTTGAGATAGATCCAGCTTTCTTTGACGTTAATCCATATCCCATTAAAGTTGAAATTGGCGATATGTTGGAAGTGCCGATTATCTTTACTGGTAAAGAAGCAGGCACACACACCGCCGAAATCGTAGTGGAAAGCGACGCACCTCCATCTGACATCCATCGTGGTGATTTGATAGGACGTGCCTACGTCGAAGGTTTAGAAACTTCTGATTTTGATTATGGTACTATATTCATAACAACATCAGGCGAAGGCGAAGTATGGTTACGCAATGATGGCTCAATGGCTATGACTTTGGAAAGACCAATCTCACAAAGCCTTTCCGGCGATATAAACAGCTTCACAATTCATGAAGTAATTACAGAAACAGGTAATACTCCAGATGCTGAAGGCAAAGTTATTCTTCAGCCAGGCGAAAGATTATTTGTAAGAGCTACTTTTACACCTATGGACGTACAGGATTACAGTATGGAAATAGAGTATCAAACAAGTGTTGGTACAGGTGTATCAAGATTAGTTGGCAGCGGTATGCTGCTGAAGACTATTGTAAAAGTACCAAAGGGATATTCTGCACAACCAGGCGATGACCCAGTAACAATAGATTATCTCGTAGAAAATCATCCTGAAGAAACAAAAGCTCTTGCTGATGCAAATATACGCCATATTAAAGCAACAGTTAAATTCGTTCCTGATGGAATGGAATCAGATAAATTCAGAAATATCTATCCGAATACTGGAGATGACAATATCTTTGATTGCAACGATATTATTACAGATGGAACAATGCTCGAGGGTTGGAATTGCGAATATGCTAATGTAGTAGATGGTGTCCTCACTATCAACATGTCATCTGACGATGAACCTCTGCAAGGAAACGGTGTACTATTTAAATTCAATATGGATACATATCTTGCTGATGTGGCATATATACCACTACCACCGACATTGAGCATTCAGGATGAATCCAGCGGTTATGTAGTTGTTGAAGAAATACCCGGCGATTTTGTGATCAACCCTGTATGTGTAGATACTCTTAGATTAGTAATACCTTCGGATGTGAATTATTCATTATCTCAGAATGTACCGAATCCGGTAGTCGGCAAGACTACAATTGGTTACTCAATAGGTATAGAAGCAAATACAATGATCACACTTTACAATAACAATTCCGAAGAAGTCGGCGTACTTGTCAATCAAAATCACAAACCAGGTGAATATCAGATTGAAATAGACGCAAACCAACTCGGATTGCCCTCTGGTGTATATCATTATAGAATAGAATCAGGACCATTTAAAGAAACAAAATCATTTGTTATAACTAAATAGTACCTGACTAAATAAATACTGCTAAGCCCCGCTCTGAATCAAAAGAGAGCGGGGCTTTTTTGTGCGAATTATTAGAAATAACACTCAGCAAAAATAAATTAAGACCATAATTTCGTATTTAATCGGATTTATACAACATAAACACCACTTGTATAGAGTGGAAATAAGATAAAAATCCCCATTCTTTCAAGAGGGGGAGGTTAAAATATTATATATCAATGGCTTACTCCCTCCCTTACTTGTAGGGACTGTGTGATAGTCATAGAAAATCAAGAATTGATCCCCCTTGTGTTCCCCCTTAAAATTTAGGGGGATTTCATCTTACTTCCCCGCTTGGTAAGAGGGGATCGAGGGGTGTTTGT
>CAYQTZ010000467.1:0-2393 GCA_964420565.1 uncultured Hyphomicrobiales bacterium | reverse complement strand
CACATGTTCCATATTATCGGAAGGATAATTATTAACTGGTGGTAACTCTAATGAGTTGGCTGCTGAGTTAGCCATAAATGCAAAAACAGCACATAGTAAAGTAATTCGTAACAAATTCATATAATGCCTCCATAATAGTATTATATTATAAAAAAAACAACTTAATGTATCTTTCAAATATAACAAGATTTTTCCGATTAGAAATTATTTATTCACAATTTTTTGCCAAAATTTAACAAAAAATTCACATCGGCTATCAAATAACTCATTTATATTAAAAGATAAACTGCAATCCATAAGATAGGATCAGCGACCCTCTCATCTGCGGAGCGGATGTCATCAGCTCCGGAAGATCGAGATAAAATAGCCGACCCTCTACGCCGCCCGTCATATAAATACCATTAAAGACGGCTACTTTTGCGAACAATCTGGTGTATCCGAGAGGTCCCTCGCTGTTAGCCCCCAAGCCAACCCTACCGTTCAGTGTAAAGCCATCGCTAAATACTTTTTGCCTTTCGTAAAAAGCCGATGACCAGAATACTTCTTTAGTTCTTTGGTAAATCACTTTTTCGGTAACCATATTACCATATTTATAACTCTCTACCTGCATGCCATTATCTATTTGCTCAAAATCTTCTACAGAATATGATATACTCCCTACTTCATCATAGCTATATTGGCTCAAACCAATTTCCACCCCAAAAGCATTTTCGTTATCCAAAGCATAAGCTACACTCTGAGAAATATGGGAAACCATCATATCTTTGTTTGTTTCGATACCTGTATTCATTATTTCAGTGCCGAGGAATGAAGTGATCAATATATTGTCACTATTTTGATAGAAATCAAAGAACGAAGAACTATTACCGATGGCTGAGTATCTTCCGGGCACTGAAAAAGCAGCATTATGTGCTGTAACCGGTTGCCTTAGCAAAGAAGTTGTAGATAGTTGCATATTTGCAGAATTAACCGTTTTTTCGGATATATCTTTCACCATATCAGGAACTGCTTCTTTGGTAGCAGTAGGCTGTTGCAAAGCTATTTTTTCTGGAGGTATCATAGCGAGAAGTGCTATTTCGTTGCTCATTTTCGTTTCCGGCATACTACTGATCATAGCATAAGACATATTATTAGTAACCGGATTTTGCTTCTTTTGTTTTGGAGAAGATGGGGCACTTATCTTTTTGCTATACTTTTCTTCTGGCGCTGGCATGATGAATTGATTAAACTCATCTTCGAACTGGTTGCTTATCAGATTAGATTTCATTTTATTCATAGATTCAGCCATCACTCCCGACTTATCGATAGGATAGGAATCATAAATACGATAAAATGTTGCTAATAAAAAAAGCAGCAGGACGGCCGCATATGAGTAATATTTTCTGCGACGATAAAACGCAGCAACTCCGGTATCGCGTCGGCTCATAATAGCCATAGCAATCTTGTCTTCGGTATCGCGAAGCACGCTGGCTGGAGCTTTGATCGAATCGGCATCCTCTTTGATCGCCGCATTCAAAAGCACAGCCGAATCGAAGTCGTCTTTTGCGCCGTCTTCCTCCGATAGTATTGAGCGAAGCTGCTCATCTTCGTCGCGACTTAGCTCGCCGTCGAGATATTTCGATATTAAGTTATCGAGATTCATGTAACTCTTTCATTAAAGGTTTCAATAATTTTCTTAGTATTAAACGTGCTCTGTGGACACGTACTTTGGCTAAAGACAGATCTATTCCGAGAATAGCCGCTATCTCGTTATATGAGCAATCCTCATACTCCCTTAGTATCAGCGCTTCGCGTAGTACCACGGGGAGTTTGGCTATTGCTTTTTCAATGTAATCTTTCACCCCCACATCTCTTGGTGATGATTTTTGTGAACTGTGGAAATCTTCATCAAAAGTATCGTATTCTTTCCGGGAGCGTATCATGTTAAGGCATGTGTGGCGTGCAATCGTAAAAAGCCATGCGGCGAAGTTATCACCTTTAAATTCTCTCCTATGTTCATATACTTTTATAAAGGTTTCCTGAAAAGCATCTTTTGCCAAAGATTCGTCGCCAAGCATTCTCAGGCAGAACCGGTAAGCTTTGTTCTGGTATTTTTCGTAGAGCAGATGGAAAGCTTCTAAGCTCCCTTTGCTTAACTCTTTACCAGCTAATTCCAGCTCGTTTGGTAGTAGATTATTTTTATTTTTACTAAACATTTTTCTAAGCCCAATAATCTCGGCACTGTTCTTTTGTCATAAAGACACGAATAATAATAAAAAAGTTACAACTTTTTCGTTTTTTTAAGAAAAAGCTGTAGCAAATTTATGAAAAGTTTCTGTTAATATATCATTTGAATGTTCATCTGTGCGTTATGACCACTGATTGCTTAGTAGAATATCATATAAGCTGATCAT
>CAYQTZ010000466.1:0-2394 GCA_964420565.1 uncultured Hyphomicrobiales bacterium | reverse complement strand
ATGTTCGTATATCATTTGATTTTACCGGAACAGGAATTACTATGGCCACCGACAGAGTTTATTATCTATTATACAGATCAGGAACATCTGGTTCATTTTCAGAAGTACCTGGAGGAACAGGAGTAGCTGCCGATGGAAAAATATCAATAAATCTTAATAATGCAAATTTTACGAGCGGTTACTATACCCTTGCCAAATCCGATCAGGAAATAAAGACCTGGTATTCTTTAAATGATGGGGACTGGGATGATTTTACTACATGGAGTTTAAAACCAAATGAGTTTGATAATCCATCAAATGAAATTCCTGGAGTAATGGATATGGCAGTTATACAAAATAATAAAACGGTTACAGTAACTCAAAATAATACTTCATGTGGAGTTTTAAATATAGTTGATGGTACAGTAGATTTTGGAACAACAACCGGAGCTGTATTCTCTACTATTACGAGTCAGTCAAATGGTAAAATAAAACTTGCCGCCGATAATTTTCCTTCGGGCGATGCCAGTGGATTTGCTGATGCGGGCACAGGTGGAACAGTGGAATACTATGGAACAGGTTATAATCTTTCTAATGCGCGTACATTCCGTAATATGACCATTAATCTTACAAACAATACTGATCAACTTGTATTACTTTCAAATTATACCTTAAACGGAAGTCTAACAGTATTAAATGGTGAATTATATTTTAATAACGGAGTGTCTACAAGTTCGCGCACGATGACAATTTATGAGGATATTGAGGTAAGGGCTGATGGAAAAATCAGAACAGGAGATGCTACCGCACGACATGAATTAAATTTATATGGTAATTTTACAAATTATGGTGATATTCAGTTTACTAACCGAGCAGCAGCAAACTATACCGCTGAAGCAGCTGATGGTATTGTGGATGTGAACTTCCTGAGCGCTACACGCGACCAGAATATGATGCTTGAAGGGCCAACCCGCTTTTACCGCATAGCCATCGAAAAGGGAATTTCCAATACCTACGAACTGTACATGGAAGCCACTGATGCAGCCTACTTCGAACTTTTTGGCTATGCCAACGAGGGTCATCCCGATAATTCCCAACTATCTGTAAATAACAACTCTCTGGGCTTGGCTTATGGAACGGTTAGGGTTGGAGCCAATATTACTATTCCCCGATTGAACGGAACTGGAAACTACAACGTTTCCGAGAATGCTATTCTTTGGGTTGACGGAGGTACAGTTACAAAGCCCTCTGGTACTGCTGTAGTAGTTTACGGTAAGGTAAAAGTTTCCGATGGAGCGTTTAATGCACAAATAAACAGCGGTATTACGACAAGGCTAAACGGGGTTTTCGAATCAACAGGTGGAACAACAAACCTGGGGCAATTCAGAACTTCAATTTACGGAACCCAGCATATAGGGGGCTACATTCAAACCGGTGGTTACGTTACAGTTAACCAGGCCTGGGGCTCATCGGCAAACTACTACCTGTTTACACTGTCGTATGAAGGTAATGTTTTCAACCTTACAGGTGGAACTTTGCACATTATTGGAACCAACGCAAAGGGTTCAATATTTATAAACTCCGATGCTGTAAACCAGAATGTAAGCGCTAGTGCAACCGCAATACTCGAAGCAACAAGCACAACACCATTTCGTATCACTTCTAAGACACCCTTGCCTACTGTTACAATGAGCCGTTCCGGCTCTGGAACCAGAACCTTTGTTCTTGAGGGAGGAATTGTGGGAACCAATGTTAGCAACCAGGCTGAATTAACAGCTCTACCATTGATTACTAAAGGAACTTTAACATTGAACGACAACGTTATTTTTGATCCCAAGAGGCAAGATGTAACCATTGGCCGAAGCTACAGCATTGGTTCTGGGGCAAGCTACATTGCTGGAAGCAACACAACCACTTTCAACGGTGCGACCCAGAACTATGCGCTACTTGTAAATGCAGGTGCAACCACAAAGTATTTCCACAACCTCACAATCAACAACAGCGGCTATCCCGGAACATTATCTACAAGCGATATTACAATTGGTAACGATTTAACTGTAATAGCCGGAACTTTGGCAACCGGAGCCCAAACCGTTACTGTTAGGGGTGATATCTTGAACTCGGGAACCATTAACAGCACAACAGGAGGTGTACGAATAACCGATCGTGGAATAGTTAATGAAATTACCGTTACCAACGGAGGAAGCTACACCGCTATTCCTACAGTTACCATTGCTGCTCCGGGAACCGGATCACAAGCAACAGCCGTTCCCATTTTCAATGGCACTCCATCAGGAGCCAACCCACTACCAATTGTTAGCATTGCCATTACAAATACAGGAAGCGGTTACACCGCCGCCCCAGCAGTTTCTTTTAGCAGCGGTGCTGCTACTGCCACAGCAACCATCTCAACCA
>CAYQTZ010000465.1:0-2404 GCA_964420565.1 uncultured Hyphomicrobiales bacterium | reverse complement strand
AACAACAATCAAGAATGATTGTTCTACTGAAGAAACCTACTTTTAGTAGATCAATTAATCCTGATTGATTGACATTTAATATTTGACATGACACTAAATGATGACATGACAGTGAATTAACTAATCAGGATTATTATTCTCTTTGGGTTCCTTGCTTTCGGTTTCCTTTTCCTCTTCCTTTTTGAAAGGTTTTACAGAAGGCTGGGCTTCTGAAGCTTCGAGAATAGGTGGTCGCGGGCGATCCTTCTTGGTTTCTGGTTTTTTCCTTGTAGTGCCATGCCATGGGTTTGAGGAACTTTCTACGTCTGTTTCAGTAATTTTTACATTACGAACCACACTTCCCTTTTTGCCGAAAGGTTTTAGAGTTTCTCCATTACGAATGAATTTAACTGCTCCTTCGTTACCTATGGATAATATGAAATATTCATAAGCAGACCAGCTTCTTTTCATATCCGGATACATATAGATCTGTTCATTAATTTTGCCGTCAATAGTAATGCTCATCCACGCAGTGTCGGAGGCAATGGCTTCTAACAGAATGCTGTCGGGTTTGGCATAAAAATCTTTGAGACCTTTGTCAGACCTTATAACAGTTGTGTCAGGACCGATGTTCTGTATATCAGATTGAGAGGGGAAGTCTGAGTTAGAGCCGTTCTCTGTGGAAAAGAAAGCAATATACATCAAAGCAATAATAGTAAGTCCCAATGCAAAATAGATAAGATATGAAATAATGCCTGACTGTTTATACTTATTGTGTTGGGGCTGCTTTTGGAATGGCTTTTCTGCCGATTTTTGCTCAGGCACTTCATCGCTAAAAGCAATTTTTTTACTATTTATGGATTTATCTGATTCATTACTTTTCGCAAGGGGCTTGGAAAGCGAGGCAATCTGTTCGTCAATATCTTTTTTGGGAATATTTAGTAATTCTGAATAGGTCTTGATAAATGAAGAGATATATACCGGGGGCAAAAACGAAAAATCCCCTTCCTCCATTTTTTTAATTAAATGAGGTCTGATCTTCGTTTTCTCCGAAACATCTTCAATCGAAAGATTTAATATATTTCGCTCTTCTTTTAATCTTGAACCAAAAGAATTCATAATAGTTATAATTTATCAATTTATACAAAATTACAAAATTTTTATTAAACTCTATTTTAATAGTACCCACTAAATTTCAAAATATTCATATTATTCTAATCTTATTTTCGTAAATTTGCCAACAATTATTAAAAACTAAGTAGTATAAAAAATTGATTAAGTTAATAACAATCGCAATTCTTTTAATTGTCTCAGTCAATCTTGCATCTGGCTCATCAGCAAACAGCACAAATCAGGTGGACTCTACGGCTGTCAATACATCATCAAAATCCGGAGATTCGTTACTTCTCAACCCAAAAGATTTCTACTATGCCAATAATCCCCGAATTCTACTAAACGGGAATATGCCTAATTTACAAACAAAAATCAAGCCAATTCCTACAGCAATTATAGGAGCTTCTTATCTCGGTATATTTTATCTTCAGCATTATGGGCAAATGAACACAATATGGAAAGATCAGGGCAGTTTTAGTTTTCGTGAAGATGGCAGATATGCTCTTTATGCAGACAAAGCCGGGCATTTTTTTGGAGCATATCTTACATCGTATGCTTTCAGTGAGACTTTGATGCTGGCTGGCTTTAATTGGGAGGACGCTTCAATAACCGGCAGTTTGATGGGGCTTGCTTATGAAACTTATATTGAAGTGTTAGATGGCTTTGGGGTTAATTGGGGTTTCTCGCCATCAGATTTTTACGCTGATATAGCTGGAGCAGGTTTTTTTCTTGGACAGTATTATTTCCCGTATCTACAGAATTTCACTCCGAAGTTTTTATATGTTCCTGCTCCCTGGCACGGAGACAGACATCGCCTCCCTTCTGAGATGTTCATTGATGATTATAGCTCGCATACTATTTTCATATCGCTGAATATACACAATATGCTCCCTGAAAGCATGAAAGATTACTGGCCTGCCTGGTTAGAGCTATGCTTTGGGTATGCGGCTCGGAATCTATGTGACCCTGGAAGTGGCTTCTGCGATCCGACAAAATCCGAGCAGGTATATGACGACGTTTGGGGGAATCCGAAATTCGTTGTATCACTCGATTATAATCTATATCAATTGCTGCCGGATGATGGGTATTTCTGGAACTGGCTCAAGCAATCATTGAATTATTTTAAGCTGCCATCGCCAGCCATTGAGTTTGGCAGAAACTCAACGAAATTTTATTTATTATACCCATTTTCAATCCATTTAGATAAATTTCGTTTTTAACCAAATATTCTTTTTTATAAGTCCATAATATTCCATAAATTTAATGTTCTGATTTTTACATAAATTGAGAAATTATTGAGAAAAAATCTTGA
>CAYQTZ010000464.1:0-2407 GCA_964420565.1 uncultured Hyphomicrobiales bacterium | reverse complement strand
TATAATAGGGAACATACACGCGAGGGAGAAAGTAATGTGGTAGAGGCACACCCTTATATGGCGACAATTACAACTTCTTACAACCTTTTTTTTGTAAGTGTCAATAAAATAAACTATTTAACAGGGTTGTAAGATAAATTGATTTGTTTACATTTTTGGGGGTATTAGCGTGAAAAGCATAAAATCAGATACGAGATTTAATTTTTACAACGGAGAAGTTTTCTGGGATTACGACTCCGAATGGAATGATGAAATATGTCAATATCCGGACTGTGGGCTTCCGGCTGTCGGACGTATAAAATCAGAAAAAACTTATGAGAAATATCCACCTATGGGATATATGTTAGTATGTGATCAACATTTGAAAGAGTTTATTGAAAAGTACAATTTATAAATAAAAACTGCTCTCGCAACAATTACAATGCAACGAGAGCAGAATTATAACCAACAAATACAATGAGGTTACAAATGGAATTTACGAAAGAAAAAACGAAAGACAAAATCAGTTATCAGGAGTTTCTGCAATTGAAGCAGCATTCTGTAATTGATTATGGGATCAATCCCATTGACGTTAAATCTGAGATGTACGACTTCCAGAAGTACGTAACGGAATATGCGATCAAGAAGGGACGTTCAGCGGTATTCTTAGATACTGGACTTGGTAAGACGATAATTGAGCTTACAGTGGCTGAGAATTATCGGAAGCAGACAAACAAGCCGGTATTAATTATAACTCCGCTCGCAGTGGCTTTTCAGTTTATAAAAGAAGCTGAGAAATTTGGTATTGATGATATTGAGTATTCAAAGGACGGAAGGTATAAGAGTACTATTGTTGTTTGCAATTATGAACGCTTACATTATTTCAATCCCAATGATTTTGAGTGTGTAATATTAGATGAAAGTTCTATCCTTAAAAATTTTGATGGTGCGACGAAAACGGCAATTACTCAATTCTTCAGAAAAGTGAATTATCGTTATTTATTTACAGCAACACCAAGCCCGAATGATTATATTGAACTTGGTACATCATCTGAAGCTCTTGGATATATGGGGTATATGGATATGCTTCAGAAATATTTTGCAAATAATGACAACAATATCAGACCGCATGAGATAGTGACTAAATGGTATTTGAAGCCACATGCCACTAAAGACTTTTGGAGGTGGGTAGCTTCGTGGAGCATGTCGGCAAGGAAACCTTCTGATCTTGGATTTAGCGACGACGCTTTCATATTGCCTGAATTGATAACTAACAGGCATTCAGTAAAAAATGAAAGCAACTGGGTGGTAAATGGGCAGGTTATGTTATTTGGTAAAATAGCCGTTTCGATGGGAGAGGTAAGAGAAGAGCAGAAAATGACTATTAACAATAGATGTGAAAAAGCTATTTTGCTTGCAAGCGAACATGACAGATCAGTATATTGGTGTAATTTCAATAATGAAGGTGATCTATTAAATGAATTAGATAAAGATGCCGTTCAGATAAAGGGGACGATGGATATTGATAAGAAAGAAGATATACTGCTGAATTTCGCAAACGGGAATATAAAGAAGTTGATTACTAAACCTACAATAACAGCTTTCGGATTAAACTGGCAGCATTGTAATCATACCGTTTACTTCCCTACGTGGAGTTATGAACAATATTATCAGGCGATAAGAAGATTCTGGAGGTTTGGTCAAAAGAGATCAGTTACTGTTGATTTGGTATTGTCAGATGGGCAGAAGCGAGTTATTGATTCATTAGAGATGAAATCAAAGAAAGCAGTTGAGATGTTTGAAATCTTGATAAAGCAGACACATGAATATAATTATAAGAGCAATAATGAATTTAAAAAAGAATTTCAGTTACCCAAATTTTTTAATTAAGGAGAAAATAATATGATACATGATCAAATTAATAAAGATGAATACACATTAGTCAATGGTGATTGCATGGAAGTTTTACCAACAATGCCAGAAGAAAGCATAGACTTATCAGTATATTCGCCACCATTCGCAGGATTATATAATTATTCCAGCTCTGACAGGGATTTCTCAAATTGCGATAGCAAAGAACAATTTTTAGAGCAATATGAGTATCTGGTAAAAGAAATATCAAGAGTAACCAAGCGGGGCAGGATAACAGCAGTTCACTGTCAGGACGTGCTTATGAACGTAACCGAGAATCATCTTTGGGATTTTCCACATGAGATTATTCGCCTTCATTTAAAATATGGTTTTCATTATGTCAATAAGATAACAATTTGGAAAGAACCGTTAAAAGTGCGAATGAGAACTATGGTAAGGAGTTTAATGCACAAATTACTTGTAGAAGATTCAACACGGACATTTACCGCTATGCCTGATTATTTGTTGCTATTCAAGAAAAAAGGTGAAAATAAAGTACCGGTAACACATAAGCAGG
>CAYQTZ010000463.1:0-2434 GCA_964420565.1 uncultured Hyphomicrobiales bacterium | reverse complement strand
CGGAGAAAAACCTTTAGCCGGCCACGTTTATATTGCTAAAGGCAGCTTGCAGATGTCTGTAAATAAACAAAAGAAAATTTCTATCACCGAAGAACCCAAAAATGAGCTGTATAAGCCATCTGTGAATGTAATGATTAATTCACTTGTTTCGGTCTATGGCAAAAGTGTTCTTGGCGTAATAATGACAGGTATGGGGAATGACGGCTATGAAAGCTTAAAGAAAATAGATAAAGCGGGAGGCTTTATTATAGCCCAGAATCCGGAAACTTGTATTGTTTCGGGGATGACAAACTCCGTAATAGAAGGTAAAATAGCAAACCAAATAGAAACTGTCGAAGGAATAGCCAGATCTATTTGTGATATTTTTGGAATTAACTATATTAATTAAAGCTTATGAGTGATTTTGATGATAACATAGAGAGCCTGGATCTTTTCGACGAAGAATTCGATAAAGATGACGTAGTCAATCGCAGCGATGATGATGATGACGGCGGATTTGATTTTGACGATAAAGAAGAAGATGATGGAATCAGTAAACACAGAACAGGTGATACTTTAAGACAAAGAATCGACGTAAGAAAACTAATTACGGAAAAAGACCTTGAGCCAGAAGATTTTATTAATTATGATGATGAAATCCGTAAAGGAAAGGATTTTCGCCTTGAATATAAACAAAACAAGGACGTACTTGATCACAAAAAAAGATTGCAAGAAAATTTTAAGGATTTCTTATTAGCACGCAGAATTTCTGGTAAAAAATCTTTAAGCCAATATAAATCGCGACTCCCTGCTGATATCCTTATTGATTCTGGAAGCACAGTCCAGATAGAAGATGAGCCAGACCTATCTGATCACGAAAAAGATGACAGCGCCAAAGTTATAATCAACAGAGATGAATACGATCAGATAACCAACATCATTGTGCATTGCAGTTGCGGTAAAAAAACAAAGATTGAATTCGATTACGATACTTTTTCAAAGCAAGATATCGAGGAGGAAAAAACTGAAAGCATACTCGATTATGATCGATACATTAAAGACAAAGACGAAATGGATATCGAGTTTGAGAATAAAAAAGAGCTTATAAAACAAAAGAATATGAAAGAAACAGATAAACAGAGAATTATCAAGAATACCCCTAAGACCAAAATGTACGAAGATTCAATCGTTGACGAAATGGATGATGTTATTGATTCAAAAACAAGTAGTAATGTAGTAGATTCTGAGGATATTGATAATATGAACAATAGTGATGCCGACAATGATAAGAATCATCAGGGAAACGATTCAGATCATCAGGATCAGAATGATGAAAAAAAATCAGGCACCAAAAACTAACTATGACCAAAAGCTCCCGGTGCCATATTTTAGATAATTCATTGCTCAAAATATCAATCTAAATCTTCACAAATTTCTCTACATAATTGCCTATCATCAAAAAATATACTCCGGCAGGCAAGTTAGAAATGTCTATTTTATTATAAGATAGCGATATTTGTTCTGCGATTTTGCATTCGCCAAATGCGTTATATATATGAATATCATAAGTATGAGATATTTGATAAGAAATATCAATATAATTTGAAGCAGGATTAGGATAAATACTAAACCCTGCTGCCGGATGATCTTCATTGCTTATTGATGATGGCTCTTCTATCCAATTGAATATTAAGGGGTTCATTGGGTTTGTCTGAGTAGATAACACCTCATGAAGCTCTCCGTGTTCCGTAATCAGATACTTTTGAAAATTCCACATTACTTCAGAATCTTTTACTCCATTATTGTCTTTTTGGGTAAGCCATTGGTAAACTGGATGCATATCTTCGCCCCTTACAGAAATTTTTGCCATTAAAGTAAAAGTGATGCTGAAATTATCTTCACAAAATTTCTTGATCTCTTCGTCAGAGCCGGGCTCTTGATTAGAAAAGTTATTTGCAGGAAAAGCAATTATCTCGAAATTCGTGCCTGCATATTTTTCGTATAGTTTCTGTAGATCTTCATATTGTTTGGTATATCCGCAGTAAGAAGCGGTGTTAACTATCATCAGTTTCTTCCCTTTAAAATCAGAGAAATTAAGCGTTTCTCCACCGTTTATTTCTGCTTGCAGATCATAGAAATTCTCTTTAGCGACAGTGGGTATAGATAGTATAGCAATCAGAAATAGTACCAATATTGTTCTCATATCTTCAGTTCCCTCATAGATTGTTGTCAAATTTTCTTTTTTAATATGCAAATATAAGAAAATCGTATCAAGTATTTTAACTTTAGAATTCATGTCGCCCACAGTGCAAACAAAATAATCAAACGTAATCGGCTTGATTCATGCCAATCACAGAGTTTCTGGAGGTAGTATTCTGATACACATTCAGGATATTGAGAAAAATTGCAATAAAAACGATCCCACCCCGACCCTCCCTTACTACGCAAGGGAGGG
>CAYQTZ010000462.1:0-2438 GCA_964420565.1 uncultured Hyphomicrobiales bacterium | reverse complement strand
ATGCAAAGCAAATTACTGCTCTTTACTCGCTTTGAACATCTCGACGTTTGGGATGTACGCTGGGATAATATTTTCACAGCACAGGTTAATAAATAAATTAACGTTAATTTGAATATCATTTTGATACATAATATTAAGCAAACCAGACGCACTCAAATAAAAGAAGCGTTACAGATTGGTTTGGTGTTCAATCTATTTTGATAAATTGATAAAGAAAAAAATATGCATGGTAAGCTCTTTTTATCTTCCTCATGTAGGTGGAGTGGAAAGATATGTCCATGATCTTTCCTGCGAGCTTGTCAAAATGGGGCATGAAATAACCGTAGTTACTACAAATTCTGAAAGTCTCCAATACCATGAAATTATTGATGGAGTTGATATTTTCAGATTTCCTTGCTACAAGATTGCTAAGAACAGATTCCCCTTCCTGAAAATAAATGCAGATCATAAAGAAATGTTTGCATTGCTATCTAAGCAGGAATTTGATGCGATAATACTCAACCAGAGATTTTATCCAATAACGAAACTTGCCGTTAAGCTGTCTAAAACTACACAAAGCCCGTTGCATTTAATTGAACATGTTACCGGACATTTCACTGTTCACAATAGTATGCTTGATTATTTTGGGCATATTTACGAACATAGCATGACTAATTATCTAAAAGCAAATATCAGCAAAGCTTTTGGAGTATCCCATGCCTGTAATGAATGGCTCACTCATTTTGGTATAAAAGCTGACGGTGTGATATATAATGGTATTTCTATTAATACAAAGATTTCCAAGGATTACAGCATTCGGGGTAAATTCTCTATTCATAAGGAAAATCCTATTTTTTTTCATGCAGGTAGATTAATTGAAGAAAAAGGGATAATGATCATGGTTCATGCTTTTGAAGCATTGCAAAAAGAATTTAAAGACGCATTTCTTGTAATAGCAGGGGATGGGCCTTTACTCAATAAAATAAATGAACTTAAAAATGAAAATATTATTACTACAGGAATTATTCCTCACAAGGAAGTATTATCTTGCATATCCGAAAGCAATTGCGTTGTAATACCTTCATTTTATCCTGAGGGCTTGCCAACTTTGATCCTCGAAGCTGGCTACTGCAGCACTTCTGTAATTGCAACACCAATGGGCGGGGCAACAGAAATTTTAGATAATGGCGTAAATGGTTTTATTGTAGCACCCAAATCATTAGATAAGCTGAAAGAAGCAATGCTCATGATTATCAGAGATAAAGAAAAAAGCGAGAAATATGCGAATAATTTACACGAAATTGTTATTAAAAACTTTACATGGGGAAAGATAGCAAAGACTTTTACTGATAATATCTGAAAAAATATTCCTCTTCGGAAGTGTCTTTCATATATAATAAGACCCTTGCAAAAGTCCAAAAACGATCCCACCCCGACCCTCCCTTACTACGCAAGGGAGGGAGTAAGCACGGAAAATCCCCCTTAATTTTAAGGGGGAATACAAGGGGGATCAATTCTTGAGTTATCAGGGGCTATCACACAGTCTCTCCTGCTCAATATTAAAAACTAATGATGCATATTATTGAACAAAGAATCTTTCGAGCAAGGATTCATTGCCTTCAAGCTCTACAGTGTGGATGGATGCAACGCCAAAAGATGATGGATCGGTTGTATATTCAACTAATCCAATACCTTCGGCATACCAAAAATGACCAATTATCTCAAATTCAAGATCAAAATTGATCATAATATTTCCTACACCGTCAAATTTGTAAGAGATTATATATTCTTTGGCGGTAACAGGTTTGCCATCGTTATCGAAAGTAATTGTAGCACCTTTTTTAGCAGTAATCGTAAAGTCTCCGTTGACTGTCATAGAGATTCCTTCATATTCAAAATCCTGATCTTCGAAATTCTGCTCAAAAACCACCCATGAAGCTGTTGCATTTGGATCTGCAAGCAATACCCAACCGGGGGTGAATTCGATAGGTAGAGGGAGATCTTCTGAAGGAGCTATATAATCGAATAAGCCATATAATTTATCGCCTTCGCTATAGAAATATGTTTCTGATTCATATTCCCATGTATCGTTCTCATCCATTTTTGAATAAACAATATGTTTGAAAGCTGATTTTTCGTATAAAGTCTCGACAGAAGTAACAACAATAGAATCCATAGTAAATGTATCTTCAATGTATTCTCCATCATTATCCAGATCGTTGCTTTCATAGATCCAGTAATTACCTACTTTCATAGGATAGAAAGTTTTAGTATTGTCAGAAGGGTCGTTGTTATTGTCGTCTGAGCAATTAGTCAGGAAAAGTAAGCTGGCGGCAGTTAATGCCAGCAAAAAGAATTTTAATGCTTTCATAGAATGAACTCCTTTAGATAGTTTATAAAACAATTGATCATTTATTAATATTAAACCTAATAACTTTTTCTTCTTTACCAGTAAAATC
>CAYQTZ010000461.1:0-2440 GCA_964420565.1 uncultured Hyphomicrobiales bacterium | reverse complement strand
CTTATGAATAATAGTTAAATAATTTATTGAATTTGAGCTGAGTAAGAAGTTATGAGACACCTAAAATCAGGAAGAAAACTAAATAGGACAAGTAGTCACAGAAAAGCTTTGCTTAGAACCCTGGCTACTGCTTTATTTGAGCATAAAAAGATTGCTACTACAGAAGCTAAAGCAAAAGAATTAAGACCTTATGCAGAGAGATTGATCACTAAAGCAAAACATGCTTTGCAACGCGAAAAACAGGGATTGCCAGATGGTCAGTCCATTGATATTCATAATCGCAGAATTGTTTATAGAGATATTCGCAATAAAGCAGTTCTCGAAGAACTTTTCGATACGATTGCTCCTCTTGTAGAAGATCGCCCAGGCGGATATACCAGAATTATTAAAACAGGTTTCCGTAGAGGAGATGGCGGACGCACAGCAATCATTGAACTCGTTGATTGGTCTGCTCCTCAGGATGGTGCCGTTTCTCTGAAAGGCAAAAAACGCACTGCTCCAAAGAAAGAGAAAACTATTAAAGAGCAAATCGTAGAAGATTTCGATGATGAAAACGAAGAAATCATTACTGATGAAGAATCTGCAATAGAAACTCAGGAAGAGACAGAAGCTCCAACAGAGGAAACTCCTGCAGAAGAGCCAAAAGCTGAAGATAAAACTGAAGAAGAGAAGAAAGATCAATAGGATCTGATTACAATTGATTAAAAAAAATTGATCCGGTGCAATACGCCCCGGATTTTTTTTAGAAAATCACCTCAAGTGCTATCTCGTAAGTTCTTATAATTTTATCAAATCTTTCATTGTAGTTATAATCAAATAGAACCTTGCTTTTCAGAAATCTGTAGGCTATGCCGCCAATGATCGATCTTTGGTCGTTGAATTTTACTTCATTACTGCCAAAATCATCATATCTTCCGAATAATGCAATAGATGTAGATGGTATTTTAAGCTCTCCGAATAATGAATATCCTGTGTTATCAAAAGCTTTCCCATTTTCATCGGTATAAATGCCATGGAAATCCCCTTTACCAAAATAGTATTGTGCAGCAGCTACATGCAGTTTACTTTCAGATGACAACATAAATAGATTGGAAATGAATTCTTGGCTATTCTCTATAGTATTTGCCATGCCTGTAATAAAAGAATAAGAGATCTGTAACCCGGGATGTAATGTTGGAATTGGTCGTAAAGAGATCCTTCCTTCGATTGTTTTATTATTATTGAATTCAATAGCATGGTAGCCACCTCCATTATAAACACCAAACGCAAAGCTTCCGTACCTGCCTGGGTAAGATTTGCTAACGTTTTTCTGATAATCCTCGTCGAGCTCGCCGCCGAGCAGACCGATATAAGTAATACCGAAATCAGCGGAATTTACTAAGTGGTATCTTTCTAAAAACATGGTGCCTTGCACTCTATATCTGTTGATATGCTCTTCGTAATCGAGCCATGGGCGGTGTACCAGCCCGATCTCGAAGTATGTATCTTCAAGGAATTTTATATCGTTGAGTTTCATTTTCAGGTATAAATATTTCAGACGCATTTCTACGTTGCCAGCGTCCTCGCCTTCATTATCGATTGTTATGTCCTGAGTATATCGCACAGAAAACATATCGCTTAGTTTAGATGTGATTGTGAAGTATCCGCGTTTTAATGAAAACCGGTCAATTTTTGTGGCATCGTTATAAATATTATTAAGGAACCATTGGCCTGAAATAGTGGTATTCTTCAAAATTGTTGAATTAGTATCAGGTTCGGATTCAGCAGAAAGTCGTGAAAAGCATAAAGTTACGAATATAATGAATAGAGCAGTTTGTTTTTTTATCATTATGATCTCCAAAAATTTTAAATTATTTAACATAATCTTAACAAATCTACGTATATTTTTTCGATTGTTATATAGAATATTTTGAGAAATTATGTTGTTAAGTGATAATTGGAATAAAAATAGGAATAAATGAATAATTATTAAAAAATCCTTTTTATTATTTTCAAAACTTGTTATCTTTGTAATTAATATACATAAGTTTTGATTTTGACAACTAATTGATCAGTTATAAACATATTTGAGGATTTTGTTATGAGAATTATTAAAACAACACTTTATTTGCTGAGTTTTTTGCTTTTTACAGCAAGTGCCTTTGCTCAGTGTGAGGATTGCGAGTACTTCTTCAATTCTGACCCTTCTGATCAGCAAGCCAGAGGTGGTGCTGAGTATAGCAATAGTTTAGTTTTAGTCATCCCTTCTACCTATACCGTTGATGGTGATGATCTGGTATCAGGAGAAGACGAAATTGGGATTTTTATACAAAGAGGCAGCGAGTTGATCTTAGCTGGTGCTGCTGTGTATGATGGTTCCGGCAATATGAACATCAATGTTTGGGGCGAAGATAATACAGATCCGGATAATGTGAATCCGGGTGCAAGAGATGATGAAACC
>CAYQTZ010000460.1:0-2445 GCA_964420565.1 uncultured Hyphomicrobiales bacterium | reverse complement strand
AATAACATCTACAATTACAGCTTTCACCAGCTTCATCTAAGTCTCCGGGATGTTTTCCTTTTGCCGTGCCAACATGATAAAATCCTTTTTCATCTGGTTCTTGACCGTCGGCTTTCCTATGTGTAGGTCTTACTTTACCATCTCTTTGACTTAACCATACATGCTTCAATCCTTCGCCCTCCCAAACGGTTTTCTGGGAATAAGACGTTGCATAAGTAGTAGTTGTTCTGGCAATATTTCTGGCTCTGGATTCAGTATAAACATTGCTGAATTTATCAGACGTCCCGGCAATGATCTTTTCTAATAGCATATTATTTGAGTCTAAAGGATTGTCGGCAATGATATTCTTTATATCCCCTCTCAATTCTTTATGAACTGTATTGATACTATCCTGAATTTTCGTAGTACTGTTTTTTGTTGCTTCCTCTACAATCTTATCAAATTCAGTAATCGGTTTATCAATATTGCCAGCGTCCAGACTATTCTTAATTATTAGCAAGATCAATGCTTTAATATCATCTTCACTCTCATCACCAATACGTTCTTCCCATTCATCAACTTCAAATAAATCCATGTCTTCAGAAACACCACGCTTCGTAATGATAGATTTAGAATTATTTTTCAAATTACTAATAACCTCTTTTTCCAAATCTTTAAACACCCCAGCAACTTTTTTCTCAATCCGTTTCTCGTATGGTTCGGTTAAATCTGATAACTTTTTCCAGAACAACGTCTTAACATCTTTTGTCTCTTTATACTCTTTCAGAGATAAATGCTTTTCGGATTCTTCAGTTGTTGCATTATTTGCAACAGTTGGCAACTTACCAATATCATCAATAAACATAACATGATTTGGAATGAACATCTTATCCCCATCCGGTAAGTCATCATATCCATAGATATTCCTTATATCGTTTCTACTGATTATTCCGTACTTCAATAAAAACTCATTCTCTTTAATCTCAGTATCAATATCCCTGACCACATACGGATCATGCGATATAATTATGTTATCTTCCCATTTACGAAAATGCCTCGTCATTTCCGCTTCAATCAATAACATCATCGGTTCGATAGTATCATTCCAGAACATATAGTATGAAGTATCCATCGTTGCCCGGTTCGGAGATTTATCCAATAATCCAATCGGTATCCCAAATGATTCAGCAATGCTTTGCTTTAACGTTTCATCGATATTATTTGAAATGAAAGATGAAGCCCCCCTGCTAAAGCTCTCTAAAGGAGTTACCTTCATACCATTCTCTAATATTGCACTGATAGTATGATTAGGCATATTCTCCCGCCAACGATTCCTGAACGTTTCATATTGCTCTTGCGTTAATGATCTATCAGTTTCTAAGATCATCGGCGGCACTCCCTCTCTTGTAAAGAACTTACGTAAATAACTCAATACATCATTCAAACTAAGTATACTATTTTTTGCAGAGTCCCGGATAACAGCCGTCCCCAAGTTCATCGCCTGATTCCAATTATTAGCCGGTGCTAAAGTTCGGATATGGCATATCTCCTGACTGTCAATATTATAGATCATACCCTGTTCATTCTTAATCTCGTAATGCGAAATGGTATTCCCTTCATTCCAGCCCGGAATTGGTTTAACAAAAACCGACGGCAACACCCACATCTGGGCAGGATATTTGGCATTGTTCATAGGTGTATAGATATAAGCATTCCCATCATAATCAAGCCATTGCGTTATGATGTTCTTGATTTGCCACCATGAATAATTTGGATTGGGATTCTTAAGCAATTCCGCAAGCCAGTGATTTTCTGCCACCGGAACGTTCCCATCTTTTTTCTCGTATTCTACAAACTGCTTTAATTTAGAAATACCATTAGCCCTTTTGCGAATACATACAGCCGCAATGCCTGAGTAGAACTCTTCTAACGTTACCTCACTACGTAACGCATAACTCCCATAAGGATTTAATCCAAATATCCTATCGAGATAATCGCCCTTATCTTCTTTCTTAAACATTTTCTTTATTCGTTCAAACATAATCACTCCTTAAAATCCATTCCAAACTTTAATTTCACCTTTATCTATCAAACTATAAGCATAACTGCAAGCGTCTACCATATCGTCATGTTCGCTTTCAGGAAAACTTAATAATTCATTCTCATAAACATTACTAATATTTTTACTGTGATAAACAAGCCCCTGCTCATACCTCGCCGCCAGCGGTTGAAAGCGTGTTACCTTATCCCTGTCAGGTCTTACCTCTTTGATATTTAATTGATTAGTTCGCAATAACTCCTGAATAGCCGCTGCCTGATATGCTACTTTCTCAATACCAACAAGTTTTGGATTATATTTTTCAGCTATATTTTTAATGAGTTCTAATTGCGAATTAAATGGAAGCCGTTCCCGGATTATATCCCAAATAATTATTTCACCAGCATCATTCTTACCTAAAACCGCAA
>CAYQTZ010000459.1:0-2483 GCA_964420565.1 uncultured Hyphomicrobiales bacterium | reverse complement strand
CTATCAGCGTAATAAAATAGATGGCAAACAGGTTCCTTTTTTCCATTTTTTCCTACGTTATGCACGCAAAATTAGGATTAATATCTCACTATTCCGGATCATTTCCGGAGATATTACTATTTTCGCTTCTCAAATCCTAAAAATATTCCTGAAATGCGAAATTTATACCTTCTTCTTTTTGTACTGGCCGTGATCCCGGGGGTGGCACAAAAAAAACAGATGACCCTGGAAGATGCCATCCGGGGTCGCTACACCTATTTGCGCCCGGCTTCCATGGAAGGCCTTGCATGGAAAAATGATTCCGTTTTTACTTATCTGGAAAAGGATACCCTTTGGGCTGCGGACGCCGGAGCGGATGCCCGGACACCCCTTTTGGGGCTTTCTGCCCTGAATGAGGCGATGCGGGCTGAAAACAATCCTGATTTCAGCAATTTTCCCCCTTACTCATGGACCCCGGATGGGGTGCTGTTGGTTAAGAAAAACAGGAAATTCATTGGGGTTCATTGCCGGGATCACCGCGTTCAGTTTCAGATTGAATTGCCGGAAAAAGCGGAAAATGCCCGGTTCAGCGAGCCCGGCCGTTTGGTGGCCTATACCGTTGATGACAATCTGTTTGTCACGTTAAAAGACGGAAAGACCATTCAGATCACCCACGACGGCGGGCGGGGAATCGTGAACGGGAAAGCGGTACACCGGCGCGAGTTTGGCATTTCCGGGGGGATTTTCATTTCACCGGGAGGAAAAAAAATTGCGTTTTACCGCAAGGATGAGACTATGGTAACCGGTTATCCGATAGTGGATTTCATGAAACGTGTGGCCCGGCACACGCCGGTAAAATACCCCATGGCCGGCATGGAGAGCCATCATGTTACCGTGGGCGTTTACACTATTTCCACCGGGAAGACCGTGTTCCTGGAAACAGGCGGGGATCCGGAGCATTATCTGACCAACCTTTCCTGGTCGCCGGACGAAACGTCGGTTTATCTTTTTGAACTGAACCGTGGACAGAACCACAGCCGGCTGACCTGTTACGATACCGGCTCAGGGGAAAAAGAAAATACCCTTTTTGAAGCAACCGGTGCTGCCTACGTGGAGCCGCTGCATCCCATACAGTTTTCAAAAGTGAACCCGGACAGGTTTTATCATCTGGGCCGGCAGGATGGCTGGTTTCACCTGTATGAATATACGACGGAGGGAAAATTGGTGCGTCAGATTACGGAGGGGGAGTGGGAAATAACCCGTTTGCCGGGTTTTGATAAAAAGGAACAATATGCTTTTGTTGAAGCTACGCGGGAAAGCCCCCTGGAAAGGCATCTTTACCGGGTAGAATTGAAATCAGGGAAGATGAAAAAATTGACTTCCACACCCGGGGTGCACCATGGAGTGCTGAGTCCTGAAGGTTCCTGGCTTTTGGATGAATTCAGCGCACCTTCGATTCCTTCGCAAACCAATTTGATTTCCTCCGGAGGAAAAAGAATACGGACGCTGCATGAAGCAGCAGACCCGCTTGAAGATTACAAACTGGGAGAAAACAAGCTGGTGCCCATCAAATCGGCTGACGGCAAAACGGAACTGGCCGGCCGGCTGATTCTGCCACCGGATTTCGATTCAACTAAAAAATACCCGGTGATTGTATATGTCTACGGCGGTCCGCATTCGCAACTGGTTACCAAAGGTTGGCACAACAGCGCGCGCTGGTGGCAATACTACATGGCATCGCAGGGATACATCACATTTACAATGGATAACCGCGGAACCAATCATCGCGGTCGTGCATTCGAAACTGCAGTTCACCGTCAACTTGGTATTCTTGAAACCGAAGACCAGATGCAGGGAATTAAATACCTGAAAGCGCTGCCTTATGTGGATGCCGACCGGATTGGCGTTCATGGCTGGAGCTACGGCGGTTTTATGACCCTCAACCTGATGCTGCGCCATCCGGATGTCTTTAAAACGGGCGCGGCCGGCGGCCCGGTGGTCGACTGGAGCATGTACGAAGTGATGTATGGCGAACGGTATATGGATCGCCCCGAAGAAAATCCGGAAGGATATGCTGAAACCAATATGTTAAACCATGTGGGCAACCTCAAAGGAGACTTGTTGCTCATCCACGGGGTGCAGGACGATGTAGTTGTGATGCAGCACAGCATGAAATTTCTCCGCGAATGTGTCAAACAGAACAAACAGGTTGATTTCTTTGCTTATCCCACGCATCCGCATAATGTAAGGGGAAAAGACCGGGTTCACCTCATGCGGAAAGTGAGCGATTATTTCATGGATAATTTATAGTGCAGCAGCGCAAATTTGATTTCAAAGCGAAAATATGAAGGGGTAGTGCCGGAAGCGGTTTTGCAGTGGAACCGCACCGGCAATGCACGTAAAATTCAGACAGGACAAAACTAATTTATACATCGAATAGTGAAGCCGTCAAAAATATTGCTTTTCATGCTGGGGGTTATCGTCCTTTTGGCTGCTGCTATGTG
>CAYQTZ010000458.1:0-2489 GCA_964420565.1 uncultured Hyphomicrobiales bacterium | reverse complement strand
ACATTTCCTTTTACGAAATGGCTAATCCCCGCTGGTTTGTCTCTAATCCAGATATGGCATGGGGCTTTTACGGACATCGCCTGAATCTATATCGTGATACTATACCTCATAAGGGATTTGACATACTATTAGAGATTGGAAAGAGTAAACCGCAGGGCTATTTTGTTTTTACATCAAACGTTGACGGTCAATACCAAAAAGCTGGCTTTGATGATGAACTGATGTGTGAATGTCATGGTTCTATTCATCATCTGCAATGCTTGCATCCATGCACACAAAAGATATGGAAGAATGAAATAGGAATTGAAATAGATATGACCTCATTCAAAGCTATTACTGATTTGCCCAAATGCAAATACTGTTCCGCTCTCGCACGCCCTAACGTTCTTATGTTTGGCGATTGGAACTGGATAGGCAGCCGCACCGAAGATCAGTATTTAAAACTGAATAAATGGCTTAATCGTAACGTTGATAAGAAAATAACTATAATCGAATCCGGTGCCGGGCTTTCCGTCCCTACAGTTCGTCGATTCTCTGAAGAAATTGCCCGTAAGCATGGAGCTACTTTAATAAGGATCAACCCAAGAGAATCTTTTGTGCCTTCATCTGGAATATCTATTCCGCTCGGCGCAAAGGAAGCTGTAGAAAGAATATTCAATCTAATACAAAAAAAATAAAATATTAATTAGAGTTATTAGTTTTTGCTATTTTAAATATTAACTCAAAAGTTTTTTATGAGTAAAATGAAATACATATTGCCTTTAGCCCTTTTGTCAGTTTTTATAATATCTTCCTGTATAGTAGTTAAGAAAGATAACGAAAGTAGCGATTACCAGACTATTTCCTTAAGCCCAAAACCAGAAATTCAAATGTCCGAAAGCACTGTTCGTTCCAATAATGGCGATATGATAGCCTTTCTCCCGGAAGGCTGGTTTTTCGTTGATATTGAAGAGCAGGTGTCAAGCGATATTTTCGCAGTGGCCGTAAATCCTGAATATACTCTTAGTTTAATTTTCATATCCCGCAAAAAGAGCCAGACCTACACAGAAATTGTAGAAAACGAAGGCTTATTTGGTTTATCGAGAGTTGCTTTAGAAATGCACAGGAAAAAGGCAGGAGGTTCAGTCAATTCAATAGGTAAACCCCAAATGATAAAGATGGGGAATATAGAATTTGTGGAATTTGAATTTTCTACCACAGGTGGGGGATTAGCCACCAAGGCAGCTGTTTTTATCTCCTCTATTGGCAATTATTATGAGATAGCTCTATCGCCAATGACTTTCCGCGGAAAGCCATTACCGACAAACAGAGAAATGGATATGATATTCAGATCAGTACTCGCAACAGTACAGTTTTAAAATTCATAACTCCCTGTTACAGAAATATTGACTATTGATACTGATAGATACAGCAAATATAAAATATTTGGAATAACTGACTTCCTCTCAGCAGTGAAAACACATGCGTGTTCCCTATGGTTCTTGGGGCTGGTAAGACAATAAGATGGACTCCATCTGAAAAATCCATCACTATCAACACATCTTCGCTCTCCACCGGCGTTTATATCCTGCGGGTGCGAAGCGGAGAGAAAGTTGTGGTGAGGAAGTTTGTGGTTTTGTAGCTGTTGGTCGTTAGTTTTAGTATTTCCAACACCTCCTAAACCCCTCTTGCCCCGACAAGTCGGGATCTACGACAAGAGGGGGATGCTTATCTTACTTCCCCGCTTTGCAAGAGGGGATCGAGGGATTTTTATCTTACTTCCCCGCTTTGCAAGAGGGGATCGAGGGGTGTTTATGAAAAAATATATCCGATTTAATTCTTAATTCTTAATTGATCCAATACCCTATCTTGCCCGATAGTTCGGGAAGCAATTATTGGTAATAGTGGGAATTATAAAATATATGAGACTGCAATCGCTAATCTTTCAGTGTTTTAAGAAAAAGAATATGCATGGAAACACTTATGGCAATTATTAATAAAAATAATCGAAGCCAGATATTTTCAGTTGCATATATGGCTGATGTAGAGATTGTAACCCATAAAAGCGCAAGACTCGTAATTTTCACAGATAAAGGTATGCCCTTTTGCTCGCGATAATTTACTATGAATTTGCCGAAATATTTATTGGTGATCAGCCATGTGTAAAGCCGCTGAGAGCTTCGTATATAGCACGCAGCAGCAAGCAAAAGGAACGGTGTGGTGGGGAGTAAAGGAACAAAAACTCCAATTATACCTAATGAAACGGAGACTGTTCCTATAGAAATGAATAGCATCTTTTTCAAATGGCTATCAGTTATTCTAAGATGTTCTTTTTTTATTTGTTTATTTTTCATATTCAAATATACTAATATCTAAAATATATAGCTGTAATTTTATATATTCAAAATTTTAGCTCTTAATCAAAATGTTACGGCTACTCTTGGGGCTAAGGGAATAACACGATAAGGCGCTTGCAAAACTCTGTGGCTTTGATTATGTCTTTCTTGCCT
>CAYQTZ010000457.1:0-2523 GCA_964420565.1 uncultured Hyphomicrobiales bacterium | reverse complement strand
CAAATCTTTGATGTCCCTTGTCCTGAAACTGAATGGTGTTGTGTTGAGTATGAAATAGATATTGGGAAAAACGGTCAAAGCACATGTCATATTGTAAGAAGATATGATTCTAATATTCATATTCCGGATCCATATAACTGCCCCTTTTGGCCTACAATTCCATGCGAGAATTATGATTGTAACGATCTTGTTCTTACACCGAATGTTTATTTCTTCCCAAAATTAGTTGTTGATGATGTCGAAGTTATTAATGAATTAAATCTTTCTTCCATAAAACCAAACCCCGTAACTAACGATTATGAGCTGAATTTCAGTTCTGACTATACTGGTGAACTAACAATAATTATTTCCGATAATCTTGGAAATGAAATTCAGCGGATTTCTCATAATAAACAATGTGGTGAATTAGTGCTACCACTTTCTTCCGAGCAGCTTGTGTCCGGTTCTTATTTCTACAGCATACTTACAGGAGAAAGAACACTTGCCAGAGGCTCTTTCACGGTCATAAAATAAAAACTGAGCTTACAGAATAACTCTGAAAGCCCAGCACTACAAAACCCGATGTGTAACCTTAGAAATTCTCATCGGGTTTATAATTTAAGGAAATTTTCAGTAAAAACCAAATATGGAATTTTACCCCCCCCAAACTCCTTTTACCAATCCTTTGATCCCGGCCTGTCGGGACTCGTAATGGAGGGTCGGGGAGGGATCAGTTTTTGGACTTTTGCAATGGTCTTAATGATAGGGTTCTATTAGAAGTTCCTTATTTGCATGAAAAAAACATCTTTTCAGAAGGAATAATATTTATATACTGGTTTTCTCAAAAAAATTTTTTATTTTAGCTATTTATAAGTTGAGTATAATAATTAAAAACATAGAGATTAAAAAAATGGACAGTAACACACCAAAGATTTTATTGCCGGATATTAAGAATTTGCACGAGATTGATGTTTATCTAAAGAATGGCGGTTATGACACTTTTAAAAAAGCCATCAAGATGAGTGCCGAAGAGGTAACTGATGAAGTGAAAAAGTCTGGGCTAAGAGGGCGAGGTGGTGCCGCTTTCCCGACAGGTCTGAAGTGGACATTCATGCCCAAAGGAAAGGAAAAGCCGAAGTATTTAGCTGTAAATGGGGATGAGTCGGAGCCTGGTTCTTTCAAAGATAGACAGATATTCGAGTATAATCCCCATCAGTTGATTGAGGGGATTATGATAGCAGGGTATGCCATGGGCATAGATGCAGCTTATATATATATACGTGGTGAGTATCATAAATGGATAAATTTATTGCAGAAAGCTATTGACGACTCTTACGCCCGCGGATTTCTCGGCGAAAAGATGAAAGAAACGTTTGGTTGTGATTACAAGATTGAAATTTATACACATAAGGGTGCTGGCGCTTATATTTGTGGCGAGGAAACTTCGCTGATGACTTCTATTGAAGGTGATCGCGGTTATCCGAGATATAAGCCACCATTTCCTGCTCAGTTTGGTCTTTGGGGGATGCCCACTACAGTAAATAATATTGAAACTATTACTGCCGTTGTGCCGATAATACGCGATGGCGGCGATGTGTATGCTAAAATTGGTGCTGAAAAGCAGCCTGGCACTTTGCTTTATGGCGTTTCGGGGCACGTAAACAAACCTGGGGTATATGAATTGCCAACCGGGACATTGCTTACTGATATTATTTACAAGGTATGTGGCGGAGTGCGAGGCAATAAGAGTATTAAGGCTGTTATACCAGGTGGTTCGTCTATGCCTCCACTGCGTGGAGATGAGATAGAAGGCGTTAAGATGGACGAAGAATCGCTTAGGGAATATGGCAGTCATATTGGTACAGGAGGCATTATGGTCATGGATGAGGATACCGATATCGTAAAGATTACTTTGCGTATATCTCACTTTTATCATCATGAATCTTGCGGACAGTGCACTCCCTGCCGCGAGGGCTGTGGATGGATGGAAAAGATACTTAAACGCATTAATGCAGGCGATGCCACAATGAAAGATATTGATAATCTTTATCGGGTGGCTAATAATATCGAAGGGAGAACTGTTTGTGCTTTAGGTGAAGCTGCTGCATGGCCAATAAAGGGATTTCTCGAGAAGTTCCGGGAGGAATTTGAAGCTAAAGTGAAAGATAAACGCGAGTTCATTCCTCCGAACATAGTGCATGGTAAACTTTATACTGCCAATGAGTTGGTAAGTCAGGTATAACATTGGAAAATATGCTTGGTTTGTATATTTTGTTGAGTCAATATCTTAATACTAATTTGGCTTTGGGCGGAATGATAGTTTTTGTTAGTTTGAGGAACAAATGGTGTTGATTATCTTTAATTGGCAGATGTCATAAGGATTAAGCAGGTATGCTATATGAGTTATACTCTATTTATTGATTAATAAAACTATATGGAAAAAATTGGATTAATCGGAGGCACTTTCAATCCCATTCATAACGGGCATCTTATTATTGCTAATTTCTTTCTTACTGAACTCAATTTATTCAAATGTTTTTTTAT
>CAYQTZ010000456.1:0-2529 GCA_964420565.1 uncultured Hyphomicrobiales bacterium | reverse complement strand
TTAGACACCAGTTCCATTGTTTTGACAGGGTTCATTTTGTTGCTTTGTGTAATTAATTCAATAAAAATCTACAATTATGCAAAAGCAGCAAGTCAGCCGATCGCGAAAAGCGGCTAAAAATTATGTTACTGTTGTACAACAAGCGTGTGAAAAAGTAAATGGATTTTCAAAACTTTACAAAGAGCTTGAACGTTCCATCAACATTAATGGTAAAAGTAAAAGTGCTTTGGACAATTATTCCCGTCAACTTGCCCATTTGGCACTTCATTATAATTGCATGCCTTTAGATCTGGATGCAGATCAGGTGATGGATTATTTACATTTGGTAAAGAGCAGGGGTACTGAATCGGCCTCATTTTTCAACTTTACAATACATGGAATGCGTTATGCATGCAAAATGAGGGGTTTGGAATACACACAGTTTTCCTTGCCAGGATTAAAGGGCCCTCGAAAGCTTCCTGTTGTACTTAACGGATCGGAAGTAAAAGCGCTGTTAAGAGCCTGTAAACTACTAAAACACCGGCTCATCATCGGTTTATGCTATGGTTGCGGTCTGCGTTGCAGTGAAGTGCAATATTTGAAACCATCTCACATAGACCTGGAGCGGGAAATGTTACATGTCCATCAAGGCAAAGGTTCCAAAGATCGGTGCGTTCCACTGGGAAAATTACTTTGTCGTGGTATTAGACAATACTTAATTGAAGAGGTTCCCGGCAAATATTTATTTGAAAATAAAGCAGGAGATGTTATGACAAGTGCTGGTATCTTGTGGGTTGTTAAGCGAGCAGCAAAAAAAGCAGAAATCATCAAAGATGTGCATACCCATACCTTACGCCACAGTTATGCTACTCATTTGCTTGAGCAGGGGATTAATATCATGGTCATTAAAGAACTATTAGGCCATAAGCAAATTGAAACCACCATGACTTATTTACATGTTGCCCAACCAATGCCTTGCAACATATTTAGTCCTCTGGATACCTTATATAAAATAGATTGATGCTTCCCAACCATGAAGTGGCTGATGTGTTAAATTCACATTGGGAGCAGGTGCTTAAAAGTGGAAAATTCAATACATGGCAATTACGCACACTTGATGCTATTAAGCGTTGTCGAACAGCATCAATGGGCTCACATGTGGATGCATGTACTGAATGCGGCTATTTGCGCATCAGCTATAACAGTTGCCGTAATCGTCATTGTCCCAAATGTCAGGGAACACAACGGGAGCGTTGGATACAAGCCAGGGAAAAGGAACTTCTACCGGTACCATATTTTCATGTAGTGTTCACATTACCGGATATTCTTAATCCGCTTTGCCTGCATAATGGAAAAACAATTTACAGTATTCTGTTCCAGAAAGCATGGAGTGTTATCCGCAGCTTTGGATACGACCCAAAATGGCTTGGCGGCAAAACAGGAATGATTGCAATTTTACATAGCTGGGGTCAATCCCTAAGCCTGCATCCCCACTTACACTGCATTGTACCTGGCGGAGGACTTTCTCCTCAAGGTAAATGGAAGATGGCCAAGTCCAGAGGCAAGTATATATTCCCGGTAAAAGCAATGAGCAAGGTATTCAGGGCACGTTTTATTGAAGCATTATCTGAGTCACTTCCAGCAGAAATGGATTATAAGCTAGTATCACAGCTATATAAAACAAAGTGGGTAGTATATGCCAAATGTCCTTTTAACGGGCCCGAAAGTGTTATTGAATATTTAGGTAGATATACACATAAAATAGCGATAAGCAATCACCGGATAAAGGATATATCAAAAGATAAGGTTACATTCAGCTATAAGGATTATCGGCAAAATGCGATAACCAAAGAAATGACCCTTGATTCCCTTGAATTTATTCGCCGGTTTGCCATGCATATATTGCCCAAAGCCTTTGTGCGAATCCGCCATTACGGTATATTAAGTAGCACCGTTAAAACCAAATGTGCTGATGTGATCAAAGAACAATTGCCGGAGATTCCAAAATTAAAATCCAATAGACCACCACCACAGCCATATAATCCGAACCAATGCCCTTGTTGTAAAAAAGAGACGATGTGGACGATATTGCGTTTTAATCGTAGAGGACCACCGGAAGACTGGCAAGATCAGGCTAAGAAAATATTGGAATCTGTAATGTAAAAAAACACTGCACCAGCAGGATGGGGAAGTTATGCCTTAAAGTGACGAAAAAAGTATAAATGTCATTGAAAATGAGAAAATTTAAGATACAAAATATATAAAATGAGCTAAATCCAGAAATTAATGCTTTGCGTTTGCTTCAAACACATTTAACGCGGCAATTACTTTAACCCCAGCTTTACCATGTATCCCAATTAAATCCCCATAATAAATGCACCTTTCAGCAACGGTTTAGTACAACCAAGGCTTCATCGTTAGCGCTTCGCGCCGACGAAGCCTTATTTATTATGCAGAGTAAATATTTATGCAAAGTAATTTGTTTTAAGTGCAGGGATTCAGTTCATTATACATTAATTACTTTACATTAAAATATCTGAGTAAACAAAA
>CAYQTZ010000455.1:0-2532 GCA_964420565.1 uncultured Hyphomicrobiales bacterium | reverse complement strand
TGAATACAGATAATCATTTCGATTGTATAGAACGGAATGTAATAGAATCAAAAGGCACACTCATAATATCTGTCGGTGAATTAAATGAGGATTCCAGATATGCCCAGAAAGAAACCATAAGGCATTCACATCAGCTGTTTCTTGTTGATCTCGAATTGACCCCCTCCTTTAAATCTCCGACCCTGATTAACGATTGGATTCAATTATACAACATTGATGTGCTTTATATCATCGGGCCGTTCACAACTGAATATCTCAATATAGACAGACACATGACGATTATAATTGAGGGGGCACTGCTTTTAGCTGTAATGGATGCGCCTCAAGGTTCCAAATTCACAGACTATTATAAGGATATGTACCTTCAAAAGCTGCCGGTTCTGCCGAATACAGTCGATGAAGCTGTAAATCAGATCATCTCGGACATGTCATTAGAGGAAAGGGTAAGGATGGCAAACTTTGACAAAGAGGAACTTCGGGTGATCAATTATTCTCTGAGCATTTTTATCCGAAACCAGTTATTTATGAAAGATATAAACAAGGAACTGTTTGAATCATGCCGTATAGTTTCTGGAAATAAAAATCTTAACGAAAGCACAGCGGCTTTGGTCATTATAGAAAAACTGTGGGAAAATCTACAGGAAACTCACCTATTAAAGGTTGTGAAATGAAAGAATATACACAAGTAGATGAATTGTCCCAGATTATTTCCGAATTGCCTTTGAAAGAAAGGGTTTCCCTTGCAAATCTGAATAAAGAGGATGTTGACACTCTGCAACATGTTTTTGATCTATACATCCGTAACAAGGCAGATCATGAAGATGGGGAATACGCAAATATTATGAATAAACTGTGGGAGCAACTACAAGAAACCCATCGGTTAAGAGTTATAAAATGATACGATTCATTTTGAGCAAGAAAACTTAATTTGTTTATATAATTGACTGAAAGAAAGATATGATTTCTTATAAGACACGTATCAGTCAAGAACGCTATCCTCACCTTGCAATTGATCTTGGCTATTCTCGTAATAAAGCATCGTGTGGAATAATGTATAAAGGTCTCATTCTACCTATGGAACTACAATTTGGCAGTGCTATTAAAACTGTAGCCCAATGGGTTGATCAAAATAATCACTGTATTCTCGTTATTGAAGCCGTACTTTCGACTTTTCATGATGAGCATGGCAATCCTGACATTCGCGGTAATTTTGAAAAGGGCAGAGGATGGTATTATGGACCTGGGGCCGTTACATTTGCAGCCGCCGTTCAGTTTCTAAGGATTTTACGTCAGCAGGTTGCCAGCGATGTGCTAATTATTTTGGCTGAAGCTTTTCTTTCCTTCAAAAAAAAGCGCTCCCGTCATTTCAATGATGCCATGATAATTTATAATCAATTCTGGAATACCCAACCAGAAAAATTGAAGGAAGGTACGGAACCTATATTGGATTTTATATTCGGAGTGCCAAGTGTTCGAGTATTTTACGAATAAAGAGAAATTGATGAAATGAGAGCATACGAATACATCCTCACCAAGCAAATTCAATGGGCATTGAACCGAGGAATTTCGCTTATCGGTAGCAAAGGCCTTCGGGGAAGACCTGCCTATACACCCCAACTCGATCAAAATTTGTTTGAACCTTTAGAACCAAGTGTTCAGGAATCTTTTATGACCGGTGATGGGAACGAAATAATTGGAACTCCAGACAGCCCGGCCAAAATGCAAGCAGTTCACTCATCATCAGCATTAGGCGTTAACATCTTTCAATACTGGCAAAAGAAAAATCTGGTGCCCTTGATAGCCGCTGCTTGTGGATTTTGTAGAAAAGGAAATAATGTATCAAAAAAGATTGTGTTTGAAGATAAATATTCAATAGATAAAAAGTTTCGGTTTGCCCCAAACATTGACGTAGCTATCCATAATTCTGACTCTGTAAAATATAAACTCTATGCAATAGAGTGTAAATTTTCCGAGGCCTATGGTTCAATGCGGCATAGCGGGTTGAAAAGTAAATATATAGGATTAAGCACGCTATGGGATGATATTCCAAATTTATATGACTTAGCGAAATCAATATCACCGAAAGACAGCAAATTCATTCATCTCCATCCGGCACAATTAATTAAACACATCCTTGGTCTGAAAGCTAAATTTGGAAAACACGGATTCAGGCTCCTGTATTTATGGTATGATGTCTTGGGTGAGGAGGGAACCACCCACAGGAATGAAATTGAAGTTTTTTCTGAGGTTGTGAAGGCTGACGATATTAAATTTCATGCAATGTCCTATCAAGAATTGATTGCAAAACTATCAAATGAGTATAGAGAATTACATGGTCAATACATAAAATACATCACAAATCGATATTTATAAAAAACTTTCTAACACGCGTTTACAATCGTATGAATAGATTCATTAAAGTCATTTATTTTTTAACCATCTTTTTCGTTATAACCCCTTTAATTGCTCTTGCCGCTCAATACCAAGTGGTCCGGGTTGTTGACGGTGACACCATCGTAATCATGTATAACG
>CAYQTZ010000454.1:0-2534 GCA_964420565.1 uncultured Hyphomicrobiales bacterium | reverse complement strand
AAAGTATGCCTGGGGTATGTGGGACGCTATGCAAAGATGCGACGTGCTTTGCAATATCAGCCACAAGGCACTTTAATAATATTTGGGCGAGGTTGTATATAAAGCTAACAGCAGATGTTTACGTTCCGAGGGCTCAACATGCAAATCATGCTGATAACTCCGTCCGGACAGAGCCGTTGGACTTGATAGTTCTTCCGTATAAAAGGCTCCTGCCAAAACGCCGTGTATATATTGGAAGGCAATGGTTAATAAATCTTTCTTCCACTCAAACCTCAAAGCACAGTAACTTCCCGCAACATAAACGCAGGCAGACGTCAGCCGTCTTGTACGATTCGTAAAGCCAGTTCGAATGAAGTCGACTTTTCATAATCCATATGACTATACTCTCCAATTGTTTCTCTTTGCAGTTTTGATTTGCAATGTCCTGCATCTGTCTTGAGCTTTTTAGTATGGTCATGTTAAATTCTGATAAATATTTTTTCAAGTAATACTAGTGTGACTAATATTGAAACAAAAAAACAAGTAAATAAGCATATAACTAGCCAGTAATATATGGGCGTGCTTACTGTATTTTTTGTAGTGCTAAAAAGGAGAATTATGGAACCAAAAGTTGTGGACGAAAGCATAAAAATACCAAATCCTAGCAATTTACTTCCCATTATGCTTTTTGACCCTTCAACTTTTTCGAGAGCCTTATCTATCCCTTCATGGTTATAATCACTCAATATCTTGGAAGATAATTTTTCTAATTTCTCATTAGACCACTCTGAAATAAACGGATAATATAAAGCATCATCTACTATTTTGAGGAATTTCGCGCTATTGTATGCACCTATAACGCCTTTACCAAATTCAAATTCATCAACTTCTTTATCACTAAGACCTATATCTTTGAGCGAAGCTTCAATGCCGTTTATATCCAAACGCTTTAAGATGAATGATAATACAATCAAATTTCCTATTATATCTCGATACTTAGTCTTTGAGGGAGAAATGCCTTTTAGCCCCCCGAAAGCAGGTGTATCAATATTAATTTCCTTTTCTTTTACGAGCTTAATTAAGCGCTTACCTTCTTTGTCAATTTCGTCTATATGTTGCTCTATTAATTCCTTATATTTCGGATAGGAACTTTTGCAAATATGCATTCCTTCTTGCCCGTGATCAATTTGCCGTTCCACAACCAATAATATTGCCCCCAAAAGTACGCCGAGAATCCCTACGATAACAGATAGACCAACCCGTACAGATGCCGCATCTAAACCTGGAAAAACATAGAATAAACCTAAGATGTACATAATAGAACAAGCAAATACTGTGAAATAAATCGCCTTGCGGTGGGTTGGGGCGTATTTAAAGAATTCTCGAAATGTTGAAAATAAAAACATAACCTATAACCGCATTTCCCATATAGCATTGTCTATCTTTGCTTAGCTACATCGCCGATCGCTTTTCTGGTCATTTTACCCCCATCCGGCGATGTTACGCAACTTTTTTCCATATGTATTTGGCAGATGGTACTGTAAATCGGTCTCTTTTTATACCCCAGGGCAGTTAGGTCGGTAGCCAAGTGCGTACCTTCACCGTTGCAGGTGGTTTTGATATTGTCTGATTTGGCTACAGTACGCACTCATGTGGTTTTCGCAAACGGTGGTGGTAGCCCCAACCGTTTGATCAGTTCCAGAATTTGTCTGAATAAGTCTTTGGGTACTGCCACCTCTGCCATCTGGAATATTACATACCTGGAACGGCTTATTACCTTAGCTCCAATCTTAACCAGCTTTTCCCGCAATGTCCTTAGAGACCAATCCTTGATTTTTCTCAGCAATGCCAAATATCTCAGGAAATTACCAAGATTGTAAGCTAATGCAAACAACTGAAGACGAACCTGATTATCATCAAAATCATGACATGAAAGCCGTGTCCACTTTAATGCATATTTGCCTTCCTTGATCCATTGTTCCGCTGTGCCACGCTTGTTATAAAACTTCACCACATTGCCGGATGTAAAGGGCTAATTGGAAAAGGTAAGGTTTACGTAGCGATTCAACGGGAAAATGTACCGGACACCTTTAATTCTCCCTTAGGGGCGAGCAGACAACTTTAATTTCTCAAGGCGGACAATACCCGTTTACGAAAGTTCTCATCCTCTTCCATCAGTTCGTCCAACGCCACAAGCCGAGAAGCTAGTTCACAATTTATCCACGTTTGTACCCTATTAAAAACCCCTAAGTCGCAAATCAACCATAAAGGCAAACCCAGAAGCCACCACCAGCTGAAGAATATACCCAAGGCCAGAAACCCCAAATACATCGCTCTGCCAAAGATTATAATTGCATTCAACAAGTATTGGAGTCTCCTCGTTCCTCTTGCGCATCGACCACGAAATATGGCTGCAGGGTGTGAAATAATCTCTAGAACTTGACGATATGCTTCGTCCTGCTCCTGCCGAGTTCCTTCTGTTAATGAAGCAAATATTCTATCTCTCGCTTCCTGAATTTTTTCCTTTGGCAAGTCAATCACTTTCATCTAAACCT
>CAYQTZ010000453.1:1838-2561 GCA_964420565.1 uncultured Hyphomicrobiales bacterium | reverse complement strand
AAAGGCAGGAGGAGGAAAAGAATTCTAATAAAACCAGGCGACCGCTTATTAGTATCTTTTCTCGTGTGAATATAAATAAACCAAGTAATCAAGCATTCGACAAGTATAAAAAGAAAGGTGTTTATTACGTAAATCCATCTCCTTTGAAATATAAAGTGCAAATGCCAGAATATAAAGAAGGCATAAGCATTGATGAAAAGAACTGGGTGCTTACTCCTGATGAATCCAACGATATGATAGAAAAGCATTCAGAGAGCTACAAAAAATTTAAGGTAGAGGTTGGCAAATTAAAAGATATAAGCGATTTCAGGTGCTTTTTCACTTCGTTTTACAAGATATGTGAGAAATATACAGCTAATGTATGCTCAGCGGGATATGTTTCTATACCTGATATTTCATTGTTCGATCATTCCCGCAACGTAGCCGCTCTGGCATTATGTAATATTGAGGGCGAGAAGGAAAAAGAATGCTTGCTGATAAAAGGCGATATTTCCGGGATTCAGAAATTTATCTATAAAGAGATCAAAGAAGTTGCCAATACGGCAAAACAGTTGAGGGGAAGATCATTTTTCATCAAACTTCTTACAGATACAATAGTGGATTACTTACTCAATGAGTTCGATGTTTTTGATGCAAATGTATTCTTTAATAACGGTGGTCATTTTGTGATCATTGTTCCCAACAACAAAGACAATCGAGAAAAAATAAAGGAAAAGGAAAAAT
>CAYQTZ010000453.1:0-1828 GCA_964420565.1 uncultured Hyphomicrobiales bacterium | reverse complement strand
CGAAAAGATCTTTGAGCTGTTCAAAGGTAAACTTCATCTGATACTTGCCACACATATCGAAACCGGCAAAAAAGTAATGACTGAATTCAGCGAAGTTTACCAGATGCTTGATTATAAACTGCAGCAAAACAAAAAGAGAAAATCATTCTCAATATTAGATAAACTTGTTCTTGAGCCAATTAAAAAAGAAGATATCAAAGATGATATAGAGTATAACAAGATAGGCGAACAAATACCAAAGACAGAATACTTGATTCAGGTTCTTCATAATCCTGAAAAAACGATCAATGGCATGAAAGGCATTACTGAATTATCTGCTTTTGGGGTAAGCTATATCTTCTGCAAAGAGAATGAATTTCAGGAAAATATAAACCAGTTAAATCAGGATGGCGTTGATAGAATAACGCTGCATAACTTACGAAAAACGAGAATAATACCTAAGCAGGAATTTAGCTTCAGAAGACCTATAGATATAGCATATTCCTATAAATTCATTGGCTCATCCATTCCAATGCTAACAGATTAACAGCGGAAGCCAATCCAAGATTTCTTGAAAGAGTAGTTAAGGGTTCATCCTTTAATGTTGAATTGATATTTGGCGTATATGATGTTGATGAAGTCAAAGATGAAGAGTATGTAAAATATTTCATTGAAGCACTCAGACTTTTAGAGCATTCTACACTCGGGGGCAGTGGCTCCCGCGGCTATGGTCAGATTGCATTCAAATTTATTGACCCAATTATACTTAAAACTGATGATTATATTAAAGGAAGTGATGATTTTAAAAAGTCCCTGAAAACGATAGATAAACTAATTGAAAACCAAGGTGATAATTGGCACTTAAGGTTATCGGATTTAGACGAAACATATATTAACGAAATGATTATTCAGCAAATCAGACAGGAAGCATAATGAAAACTGTTTATCTATATCTGCACTCTTCTTATAGAACAGAACTGCGATCTGATACGCTATGGGGGCTGATCATTGTAGCCCTTAGTTATCTTTATGATGATGATGAAGTACAAAGTATAGTAGATAGTTTTAAAAATGGAAATCCCTTATTTCGTATATCTTCTGCTATGTATTTTCAGGAAGGAAATGGCGAAAAGCAGCATTATTTTCCAGTGCCTGTTTCTGATCCGATTGACTTAGGCGATATACCAGATAATATAAAATCTAAATATAAGAGATTTAAGAAAATTACAAGAGTAGATAAAAACACATTTGAAATGCTGATCAGTGGCGAGATCAATCTTAAGGATTATTTTTTTGCTTGGATACAGAACGCAGAATCAGATCAAAGAAGGAATGAAATATTTAAAAAAGATAGTATATTGAAAACGCATATTGACAGGATCAAAAATTCTACCAGAGAAGAGGATGGAAAAGGGCAGCTACATTATTCCAACGAAACAAGTATTGCTGATGGTGGTTTGTTCTTTTTGATTGATGGCGAAACTGAAAAAGTAGAAAGTGCATTGAGGTTTCTCGAACATTTTGGTTTTGGAGGAAATAGGTCAACTGGGAAAGGCGATTTTAGGGTAGAGATCAAAGATTTTAATCTTAAAATACCTGATGACCCTACTCATAATCTAAGTCTTTCTCTTTATAGTCCATCAAGGGAAGAATTGGAAAATATTACTTCGGATAGAGATCGTGTGTGGTATGATCTGGATATAAGAACTGGAATAGCAAGCCAGACGGGAGAATACGTAAAAGATTCTGTGATCTGTTTTACTGAAGGATCCTTATTCCCCTACATTGATAAAACCAGTATTGGAATATTGCATAAAGTGCATAACGAAAGGGAAATTTATTTTAATGG